>CAZLIR010000108.1:0-7635 GCA_964559635.1 uncultured Enterobacterales bacterium | reverse complement strand
TTATCGAGCAAAGTATGATAGCCAACATGACCCAGCCACCAGCCTGTATCAATTCCAGCACTTGTTTTATTCCTTATTGTTTTTGACAGTGTTGAGCCGAAATATATCAGTTTCTGCGCCATAAAGCAGGGTTTTGTTGTCGAGAAGAATGAATATTTAGTTGTCCTGATGGACTGATATTAAGGGTAATCTGACCATGGTCTGCCGTATCGTAAAATTGACTACCCACCTGCTCGTATCGCCTTGTCACACTCGGATGGGGTAGTCGAAATCGATTCAGATGACCCGAGGTGTTAATGGCGATAGTGGGTTGAAGTTGCTTGAGTAAGGCAGGACTGGAAGATGTTTTACTGCCATGATGTGGTACTAGCAAGACATCTACTGTCAAATGTGGATAATCCCTTAGTAGTCGTGCCTCGGCTGCTCGCTCGATATCACCGGTCAATAGGATCTGAACTCCGCTATACTCAAGCAACAGGACACAGGAGCTGTCATTATCAGACCAGTTGGTATCCTGTGGCGGGGATAGTATTGTGACATTGGCCTGACTCATATCTATCACCGTGCCCGGAGTGCATAATTTGCTGTGCACATTGGTCGGCCGATTTGCGGTGTAGGAATGATAAACAACTTCAGGGCGATACTCTGATATCAGCCAATCACTACCGCCACTGTGATCCAGATCGGCATGGCTCTCAACATAATATGCAATAACCCCATGCCGTTTACGCATCAGCCAAATCGGTAGGATGTACTCAAAGACCACCCATTCCTCATAACGGTTACCGGAATCATAGATGAGTAACTGATCCTCGACTTCGATGGCGAGCGCTGTCCCCTGCCCGACATCAAACACAGTCATCGTCAGGCCAGTTTGACTTGACGTTGGATTCAGCAATACTGCACACACCATGATTGGGCAAACAATCACCGGCCTCAGTGCGGTTAACCATATTACCGACAGGCCGATGATCAACGGTATCAAGGTGCTGAATGCGATGTGCCCGTGCCATAACGCCAAGCGATTAAACGCATTGAATGTATCCAATACATACCAGAAGTAATAGACCAGAAAATCGAGCGCCAGTGTCACCCCCTGATAAGGCGTATTCAGAATTGCTATCGATTCATGCAACTGTGACAGGAGTAACCAGACTAAGCCAGTCGGCAGTAACACCAGACTAATGAATGGAATTGCCCACAGATTCTGCGCCAGGCTGAACAGAGAATACTCAGAGAATATGAACAGCTGAAATGCTGAAATAATCACAGCTAACAGTAATTGTAGATAAATTATGGTACTCATACGCTGCTGTGCTTTGACCGCCATACCCAATAGGATTACAGCAGTCACCAGGGTTGTCAGCCAGAAGGACATATCTAGAATCGCCCGTGGGTCGATAATGAGCATGAGTGCAATTGCCAAGCTCAAGCGTTGCCAGCCTGTGGCATAGGATACTTTAAACTGTAATAACACCATGATTATCAACATAAACAATGCTCTTTGCGCAGGCTGATCAAAACCTGAGATGAAGGCATAGGCTGTCGCCGTGATAAGGCCGACTACCATCTGAAATGATTGCTTATTGACGCCAGTATGAATCCCCAAGGTCACCCAGAGCAGCGAGCCCAGAACAATACCGGGGAGCATGGCCAAACTGACATGTAATCCCGAGATTGCAATAAGGTGACTCAATCCTGATTCCCTGAGTTGTGTTCTCTGTTTCCGAGTCAAGTCATCCCGGTAACCAATGAGTAAAGCCGCAACGCTGGCGGCGATTTCGTCATAGCGGAAACTATCCCTTATGTGGTGGTACAGCGATTGCCGGAATGACAACCAGGTAGATACGGTGTTCATATGCTTATTTCTGTCAGACTGTTTAACGAAGGCACGCGCCTGTATCGATTGGCTCATTAGCCAACGCTCCATATCAAAGCTATCGGGATTATAGGTCGAGGTCGGTGGTTTCAATGACACTAAAAACTGCCATTCTTGTCCTGCCCTTACGGCATCACATAGCTGCTCGCAGCTCACCTTGACCGTGAAGGGAGAAACCTGCGCATAATTAAGCTCATGGATGGTAAAGCGAAACTGTTGCCGATGATTGGTCTGTGATATGAGGCTATCCACAGCGCCACGAATTAATTGGCTACCCGTGGGTATTTTATCTAACGCCTGAGCTGCAAAAAGATAGCCAAATAACAAAGCATAGACAAAACCGGCGTTTAAACTGAGCCATTTGAGATAGGATGTGTTGCGTAAAAGTATGATGGCATTAACCAGCAGATATATCAGATAGGCTTGCCAGTGTTTGTAGCCAAACCAAAACATCATGCTACCGACTAAAAACAACAGACCAGCCTGATGTGTGATGACTGTTTTGGTGAACTTGGCAGACATCACTCAACGATAATCAGTCATTGATTATAGACCTAGTGGTACAGACTGATATGCTCTGAGTGAATTATGCATTTAATAATGAGATATAAGCCATGATAAGCCATGACAAGCCATAAATAGTGTCAATAACTATTCATGAAATAGCGTTGTATCTGCTATGATCAGCGTTGCAACACGTAATTAAATACCGCCATGCCAAAGAAGTTATTAAAACGTATCTCACCTGACCCTGAGACTCTGAAAGATCATAAGCATCTCAGGGCATTTGGCACCCTGTTACACAATCCAAATCTCTGGCACTTTAATCGTCGCTCAATCTCAGGAGCCGTCGCTCTTGGCTTGTTTTGCGCCTTTATCCCTGTACCGTGGCAAATGATTATTGCGGCGGCTGGTGCGATCTTCCTACATGTCAACTTACCAGTCAGCGTGATTATGGTTTGGGTTAGTAACCCGATTACCATGCCGCCCATGTTTTACTTATGTTATGTGGTGGGTGCCTGGTTCTTAAATACCCCGGCGGTCGATTTTAGCTTTGAGCTCAGTTGGGACTGGCTAACAAATTATCTGGGTGCTATTTGGGAGCCATTCTTGCTTGGCTGCTTTATCTTGGGAACTTGTGCTTCAATGCTTGGTTATGTGGTAATCAGGATCCTCTGGCGCGTAACAACGGTGCGCAAATGGAACCAGAGGCGCCTGCGAGTCAAGCCAGAAAATATAAGCTAGCTTAACTTACCTGATTCCAGCACCAAGGTGCGATTCATCTGACTCGCTAACTGCTGGTCGTGTGTCACAATCACAAAACAGGTACCCAGAGATTGGTTCAGCGATAACATCAGTTCAAAGGTTTTATGCGCTGTTTTAGCATCCAGATTGCCGGTAGGCTCATCTGCGAGTACGCAGGCTGGATCACAGACTAATGCTCTGGCGAGTGCAATACGTTGCTTCTCTCCACCTGATAGTTCACCCGGCTTGTGAGTGGCACGATCCTGCAGGCCAACCGCCTCAATCAATGCCATTGCCTTTTCTTTTGCCTCGGCAACCGTCTTGTTTACCATCAATAGTGGCATAGCGACATTCTCCAAGGCCGTGAACTCAGGCAGAAGATGATGAAATTGATACACAAAACCCAGATGTTGGTTACGGAAACGCCCCTGCTCTTTAGCAGACATCTGGTGAATATCCATTCCCTGCACCAGCACGTTGCCATCCGTAGGCTCATCAAGACCACCGATCAGGTGTAACAAGGTGCTTTTACCGCTGCCAGATTGACCAACAATGGCCAGTAGTTCGCTCTGCGCCACCTGCAAATCAAGCTGCTTAATCACCTCGACTTGCTTGAGTCCATCGGTGTAGGTTTTGCTTAACTGATCAACAGCAATAATGTGGTCGGTGTCAGTCATGGGGTTACTCATATCATTCATAACGCAGCGCCTCAGCCGGTTTAACGCGTGAAGCACGCCATGCAGGATAGAGCGTTGCGAGAATACTCATACCAAAGGCAGCAATACTGACATTCATAACATCGGACATGAGTAGTTGTGTCGGTAAGAAACTAACAAAGTAGACATCACCCGGGATCAGCGAGACATTAAAGGTTTGCTCAACCCAAACCACAATATCCGGTAACGAATTAGACAGACTGATCCCACCAATCAGGCCAAGCAATGTGCCGAAGAAGCCGTTCAGAGACCCCTGCACAATAAAAATGCTCAGAATCTGTCCCGGTGAGGCGCCGATGGTTCGTAAGATGGCGATATCGGCCTGTTTGTCCGTGACCACCATCACCAATGTGGTCACGATATTGAATGCTGCGACTGCAATAATGAAGGTCAGAAGAATAAACATCATGGTTTTTTCCATCTTGATGGCACGGAACAGACTACCGTGGCTACGAGTCCAGTCACTGGTAAAGTATGGCCCATCAAGGGTCTGATAAATCTGCTGAGACAGGGAGGCGGCACGCAATACATTATCGGCCTTGATACGCAGACCAGATACTTCATCGGCCGGATAGCGCAGCAGTTTTTCAGCGTCTTTGATATGAATAACAGCCAATCGAGCATCGATTTCGGCGCGTACTTCGAATATACCCACTAGTGTGAAGCGCTTTAATCGTGGACTGATCCCCGCAGGTGTCGCGGTAGTGCCCTCGACAGAAATTAGAGTAACTTTATCACCCACGAAAACACCTAATTTTCGCGCGATGCCACTGCCAAGAATAATGCCATACTCGCCTGCTTTCAGATTCTCTAACTCGCCTGCCAGCATATGGTCACCGATAATCGATACCTGGTCGTGCAGCTCAGGCTGAATTCCCTGGATTAGGCTGAACTGGTTGCTGGCTCCGGCGCGGACCATTCCCTGAGTAGTGATGTAGGGCGCAGAACTGCTGACTCCTTCCTGAGCATCAATGGTTTCCTTCAGTGATGGCCAGTCATCGAGACGGCCTGTTAGCCCGGTCACTACCACATGCGGTGCCATACCGAGAATACGCTGCTGCAACTCACGCTCAAAGCCATTCATGACCGACAAAACGGTAATCAGCACAGTGACACCCAACGCAATACCTAGCGTCGATGCCAGCGCAATGAAGGAGATAAAATGATTACGTCGCTTTGCTCGGCTGTAGCGTAATCCAATGAATAATGAGGCTGGTTTTAACATTCTGTGGCTAACAGATTACTTATGTGATTAATTTGAGGGCGATATTAGCAAAGATCCAGATAATATGCTTCAATTGTCCCTGTTAGTTTACTTAAAATCGACTATCTTTATAACTAAAGATATGGAATCAATGTTATGAAAGCAGCAGATGAGCGTCGCGACTATTATCGGATCAATGACACCGTTGGTCTGAGAGTTGAACCAACCACTCAAGACCAGATACCTGCCATGGAAGATTTCACTGAGCAATCTGCTGATGAGTTCAGGTTAATCAATCATCTCAGTCGCATTGACCTGGAAAACTCCACCCTGCTCCATAACATTCAGGATACCAATCCCGATATTGCCCGCTATCTGAAACTCATCAATATTAAAATCGAAGCCATTGCTAAACAGATTGTTGCCATGGGTCTAACTGATGAAGTGAAACCGACCGATATCACCTTGAGTGCTGGTGGGATCAGTTTTAAAGGTAATATTCCCTTCGATAAGGGCGATCTGGTCAAGTTGCAAATGATTCTGTATCCATCCAATGCTGTGATCAATGCCTATGCCAGAGCTGTCAGAAGCCAGCCGCAAGGCGATGTTTTTGACAATGCCTTTGAGTACATACTCATTACTGAATCTGACCGCGATACTTTGGTGCGACATGTGCTGCAACTGCAATCGAATAATCTGCGTCAACGCTCACTGAATAATCAAGCCAATGGGAATTGATAAATTTGTGAACCAATCGCCATAGATATCCACTCAGTTTGCTATAATCCAGTTAAAGTACTTTCAAATAATTTTCAATTAAGCTATTGTTTTACAATGAATTGATATATTATTGATTAAGATTTAAGAATTATGATTCTTGGAGAAGAAACATGTATCGCTACATCATCGCTGGTTTAACTTTACTACTTAGCTCGACATTGACTGCAGATGAGCTGAAAATGCCTATCGGCACCCAAGGTGACCGAGACATGCAACGGCCTGTCAATGGCATGGCTAAGCAAGCCGTTGAGGACCGATATGGTGCCCCTGAGATGATTAAAGGTCCAGTTGGTGATCCACCGATCACGATCTGGAAATACAACGGCTATAGTGTCTACTTTGAATACGACCGTGTCATCCACACGGTATTGCATAAATCCTAATCTAAACCCGTCTAATCCCTCATTCTCGCACTTACTCGAATGAGTAAGTGTGTTACTATGCGCCTCCGTTTAATAATCTCCTGACTCGGATGAATCTGGCGTTAGAAAAAATCACATTTTCTAATGGTTCTGCGAAACAATTAGCCCCGCTGAAAACGAGTGCTGATGCGCTCACCTATGCGCTTTTATCAAGCGCCGAGCTAAGACCGCTCGTCGTGATATGTCACGATACTCAGACCATGCACCGTCTGGCGCGGGAGATTGCACACTTTGTCAGTCAGCCAACTGATATCGTCACCTTAGATGATTGGGAGACACTTCCGTATGATTTGTTCTCGCCACATCAAGATATTATTTCTAACCGGCTAAAAACCCTATATCACTTGCCGCAAATGAACCAAGGGGTCATTTTGATCCCGGTATCGACTTTGATACAGAAGCTGCCACCTCAGTCATACCTGCAGCAACACAGTCTAATGATTAATAAGGGTGATCATCTGGACATGCTGACCATGCGTGAGCGGCTGATCAGTGCCGGCTATTTCGCTGTTGATAAGGTACTCGAGCACGGTGAGTTTGCCACCCGTGGCTCATTGCTGGATATGTTCCCGATGGGGAGTGAACTCCCCTTTCGAATCGACTTTTTTGATGATGAGGTCGACTCGATCAGAACCTTTGATACTGAAACACAGCGCACTATCAGTAACGTCGATGCCATTCAACTGTTACCCGCCCATGAGTTTCCAACCGACGAGATGGGCATTCGACAATTTCGTAAACAATGGCGGGAATTATTTGATACTGGTGATAAGGATGGCCTGTATCAACGCGTAAGTGACGGCGAACTGCCCGCAGGGATTGAGTATTACCTTCCGCTGTTTCACGAGCAGCTTGCCACCCTGTTTGACTACTTACCCGATGACTACCTGCTGGTTGTTGATGATAAGTTGCAACCGACTATGGAAACCGAATGGGGTGAAATTCTAACGCGCTATGAACAACGTCGGCATGATGTCAGTCGCCCTATTGTCACACCAGAGTCTTTATACATCCGCCCGGAAGAAATTAACCAGACTATTAAGCCACTCGAGCGACTGAGCTTTGGCGATAAATATCGTGAGCAACTCATCACGACCGATTCCGTACTTGATGTCAGTGTTGATCACACCAAGTCTGATCCATTAGCCAAGTTAAAGACCTTTCATGACCGCTTATCGGGGACAACCATACTATGCGCGGATTCCAATGGCCGTCGTGAGTCATTAATCAACTTATGCCGCAAATATAATCTGGCTATTCAGACCGTTGACTCTTGGGCTGAAGCCTACAATGCAGCGCAAACAGAGCATGGTACTGAGGTGTTAATTCTAGTGGCACCGTTAAATGCTGGATTTGTGTTGCCAGCACTTAATCTGGCAGTGGTCAGTG
>CAZLIR010000107.1:0-7666 GCA_964559635.1 uncultured Enterobacterales bacterium | reverse complement strand
AAATTAGCTTTGTTGATGTGAACGGTAACGACAACGTCATCGAATTACAGCCTGGGCAACTAGCCTTTAGTTTGTGCCAGGTACCGATCATCTATAGCGCAGCTGATGAGTGGCAAATAACAATACAAAAGTCATCGGGCGATGTGATCGAGCTGGCAGGAAATACCATTCCTGCTGAATATTGCAATGCTCTGTTTTTACGACAGGGTGAGATCAAACAGATACAAGTTGCTGTGTCGCTGACATAGCTCGGGAGAAATAAAATGGGAGCACGTTCAAGAGGCGACGACTACTTATTGTCGTTAGCCGGAGTTGATATTGCATCAAAAACTTTTGTAGAAATACAAGAGCTGTACAACAAAACATTAGAGTCAGGCATGCATGGGTTGTGTTTCAGTCCATACATGGATGGTCAGGGACCCGGCTCGCAGTTGAGTGAAGAGCAGGTAAGGCGTCGTCTGGAAATTATTCAGCCGTACACCAAGTGGGTTCGTTCATTCTCAACTACTGAAGGTAATGAGTTCATTCCAAGAATTGCCCATGAATTAGGCATGAAAACGTTGGTCGGCGCCTGGTTGGGTGATGACCATGCGAAAAATGAAGTTGAGATCAATGGCCTGATTGAGTTAGCCAACGAAGGTGTAGCTGACATTCTGGCAGTTGGTAATGAAGTTCTCTACCGCAAGGACCTCACTGAAGAGGAGCTGATTGACTACATCGAGCAGGTCAAAGCAGCATGTCCTGACAAAGAGGTGGGTTATGTTGACGCCTACTATGAGTTTGAAAACTGTCCCAATATCACTGAGGCATGTGATGTTATTTTGACAAACTGCTATCCGTTCTGGGAAGGTTGTAGTCTGAACTACTCACTGCCTTACATGAAGGATATGTTCCATCGTGCTAAGCATTCTGGGAAAGGCAAGCGTATTATCGTCACAGAAACAGGCTGGCCAAGTCAGGGCGCGCCATTTTATGGTGCTGAGCCATCAGCAATTAACGCTATGAAATATTTCATTGATACACAGGTATGGTCAAAGCAAGAGGATATTGAAATCTTCTACTTCTCATCCTTCGATGAATCATGGAAAGTAGGTGCTGAGGGTGATGTTGGTGCATACTGGGGACTCTGGGATCTAGACGAGCGTCTTAAGTATCAGTCGTAATGCAGTCATCTAGTCGATACAAAATCCAATTCGAACCGGCCATTTGTTATTCGGGTTTCCGGGCTGGACAAGCCCCGGGACATGCATTCCCGAGTTACGATGAGGTCAAAGAGGATCTGTTGATATTACAGCGGAACTGGCGTTATCTGCGCCTGTATGACTGTGATCAACATGCCCAGACGGTTCTGGATGTGATCGAACGAGAGCAACTCGACATCAAGCTAATGCTCGGCGCCTACATTGGCGCCGAGATGAATAATTTTGGCTGCCCATGGGGTGGCGGTGGCTCCTATACCGAAGAGGAGCTAGAACAAAATAAAATCAACAATGCAGCACAGATCCAAAAGCTGATTGATCTGGCCAATCAGTATCCAACCATCATTCATTCACTCTCGGCTGGCAATGAGGCAACTGTGGATTGGACTGATCACTATGTGCCTGTGTCCAGTGTGGTTGATTATGTGAAAAAGATTCAAGCCAACACAGAGCAGCCAGTGACCTTCTGCGAAAATTACGTGCCCTGGTTGAATAAACTGCAACCACTAGCCGAGGTGGTTGATTTCATTTCCATTCATACCTATCCGGTGTGGGAATATAAACACATCCATGAGGCGCTCGAGTTTACCAAGCAAAACTACGAGAGCGTGGCGAATTTATATCCGCACAAGCCGGTTGTTATTACCGAAGCTGGATGGACCACAAATTCTAATGGCGTCGGTATTTGCTCAACCAATGTCTGCGAGCAGAGACAGCAAACCTATTATCAGGACTTGATGCAATGGTCGCAGGATGAGAATATTTTGACCTTTGTGTTTGAGGCATTTGATGAACTCTGGAAGGGTTCAGATGAGCCGATGGAGCCAGAGAAACACTGGGGACTTTTTACCATTGACCGGACGCCCAAAAGAGTCATGCAGGAAGATTTTCCGGAATTACTGACAGATACTTAACCACACCCTCCAGCCAAGTAATCGATGCCCGCTGAAGATAACTTAATCCAATGTTTACAGGTTCTGATCACTTCAGAAGCGGGTGACAAACAGACCAAACATCCCAATCTAACCTTCACCAGAGCGCAACCAAAGTCTGATAACAGACTGACTATTGAGCCAGACAAGCTCAGGCAAAAGATGCAGGGGATCGGTACCTCCTTTACGCAATCATCCGCCTTTGTATTAGCTCATCTGGAGGCTGAATCCCGTGATGAGGTGATGGCAGCAATCTACAGTAACAAAGGGGCCAATTTTAGTCTGGCTCGCAGTCATATCGGTGCGTGTGACTTTTGTGTTGAGGGCAAATACTCTTACGCTGAGGTGGCCGACGATACCTCATTGCAGCATTTTTCTATTGCAGAGGACTATGCACCGTTCAATAAAAGCAGCTTCGTGGATATTTGTGATCCTGAATTTACCTTGCTGCCCATGATCCAACAGGCGAATACCATAAAGGCCGGGCAAGGTGATCCGTCGATAAAAATTATCGCCTCGGCCTGGACCGCACCGCCTTGGATGAAAACCATAGAGGACTGGTATATCGAGCCCTCTGCTGCAACGGGTTACGAGGGCGGTGGGGGCGAGCTCAAACCCGAGTATCTAAAGACCTATGCGGATTACCTGATCCGTTATCTGACGGCCTATGCCGATGAGGGTGTTGATATCTGGGGGCTGACGCCAGTGAATGAACCGCATGGCAATAACGGTCAATGGGAAAGTATGCACTTTAGCCCAGAGAGTCAGAACCAATTCATAAAGGATCATTTAGGACCAGCACTGCATTCAAGTGCTCATCCAGAGGTCAAACTACTTATTTATGATCAAAATCGCGATGGTCTGGAGCAGTGGACAGATACCATTCTGGCCGATACTGAAACTGCTCAGTATGTTTATGGCACAGCTGTGCATTGGTATGAGAGTACCTATCTGGTCTATGAGGATTGCTTGGAGCGTGTGCATAATAATTACCCGCAGTTTGACATCATACATACCGAGGGGTGTATTGATGACCTTGGCAAGCCGGCGCCCGAGGGAATTTTAGACCCCGAAGGTTTTCAGGAGACCGGTTGGTTTGATTGTGATGCCTTCTGGTGGAATGATAATGCCACCGATTGGGCCTACACAGCGACCTGGGCACCGAAGGTTGAGGACCATCCAAAGTATACGCCTGTGCATCGATATGCCCGTAACATCATTGTCAGTATTAATCATTGGATGTCTGGTTGGATCGATTGGAACATTGTGCTTGATCAGGATGGTGGCCCGAACCATGTTGGTAACTTTTGTGGTGCCCCGATCATGATCGACACACATTCAAAGTATGTCTATTACACACCTATTTATCATGTGCTATCTCAGTTTAGCCGAACCATTAGACCCGATGATTATGCTGTGCTGACTCGATTGCAAACACCTAGGTTGGCACATGACACGCTTTATGCATGTGCGACAAAAAACAGCGGGGATGTTGTGAGCGTGCAGTTGCTAAACACCAGTAAAACAGAAATGACACTGAGTATTGAAATATGCCAACAGGTGGCTGAGTTGAGCCTACCGGCTAATTCGGTTGTGACGCTTCAGCTACAACTCTAAACGGAATATTGGCGTGACCAACGTGGTTATTATTGTCATTCACGTACACGAATAATCGGTAGGCGCCAGGTTGTTTGGGGGCAATAATACTGGCTTTGTTGTCCTCTTGATTAGCAACTGAGTCATCAAGATTGGCAATAGCTTCCTCATAATCCCCCCCTTTATTATTCGAATCAGACTCTGGTTTTACTTCCCAGCGATAACTAAGACCATCACCATCGGGATCGGTAGCACCGACTGAGGCGGGATAGGGTTGACCGGCAGTCAGGGTGATATTGTCATCCGCCTCATAATTATTCAGGTTGAATTGTGAAATTTGCGGTGCGCGGTTATCTGGCCACTCGCCCGTCCATATGTGTTGCATGACGTTGACAGCCTCTGTTTTTTCACCTCGGTCAGTAAATAAGCCAAACCAAGTGGGTGTGCGCTCCTGCTTCTGTCCCCACAAGAACACGTAGTTGCCGATCATTATGTCATTGACCGCAGAAATCTTCTGATAGCTGTTGTGGTAATTGTTGGCCTTCGCTGTGCTGGTCATTTCGATAGGGGCTCCCCACTCGGTTTGAGGCATCTCCCAAAACCCAATCGCTCCCCACTCAGTGATCATGATGGGCTGTTCTATCTGCTGGGATTGGACAAACTCTGGTAGGTTGTGAATCTGCCCGTAAACCTGAAAGCTGACGAAATCGAGATTGGGTGCGCGTTGATTCACCTCATTAAGCACATTTGCCTTCAGGCCTGTCAGGGTAGTAGTGGTCGGATGATTCGGATCAATCTGTTTGATCATGACCGCCACATCATCAACAAAATCATACACGGCAAAATCCGTTGCGGCATGATCCAACTCGTTGCCGATAAACCAGGTCAACAGAGCAGGGTGGTCCTTGTACTTGAGTACTTCGGTTTTGAGTTTGGCCATTAACTCAGCAGTATATTGCTCATCGGTAAAATCAACCTTCCAGCGTGCTGCAGGAACCGGCAGATTAAGCGATACGCTGATCCCGAGTGCGTGTGCCTCATCGAGAAAATCCATCATTGATGCACCATCAGGACGATGCGTAGCCCATGTGCGAATGGCATTGCCGCCATGCGCTTTGAAAAAACTTAGATCGTCACCGGTATAACCAGCACCCCTGACAGTATAGGGCACGCCGTTACGATGTAGATGATACCGACCGCCTTGCTTGATGATCTCTACCTTTATGGGTTGTTCAGTCACGACATCTGACTCACTACAGCCTGACAGCATTGAAATGACCATTACCAGACCAGCTAAGCCCCAGGTTTTACCTGACGCTAAATGCTCTATAAATCGACTAAGCATGGGCTGAGACATAGTTATTTGAGTGTCTCATGCTTGACCCAGTCGACTTCCATGACCCAATTGCCATTGGTCATCGGGGCATCATTGATTTTGGCAAAGTTTAAAATGGCGAAAAATGGTTCGGGTAAGTCTTTAGCAAAGCCAACATTACGATGAACTTCCTTACCATCCATCAGAAATACAATATCCTCACCACGCCACTCTGCGGCATATTCGTGCCATTGGCCGAGTTCTGTGTCGATTACTTTCTGGGGGTTCAACCAGTCACCTTTATCACACACTCCCTCTGACTTGATGACCCGGACAGCATAGTGATCAGCTCCACCGGCACCATAGTGCTCGAATATATCTACTTCACCCGAGCCGACCAGAGGCCAGCAGACAGTTTCATCGGGTTCTTCGACAGGTGGCTCATTATTCAATGCGCCAAGTAACCACCAGGCAGGGAACATACCGTTTTGGCCATTGTTAAGCACTCTTATCCGGGCTGTCCATCTGCCACCGACAAATTCCTTACGATTCTTTGAGGCAATGCGGCCAGCGACATACTGGGTGTCAGGATGCTTTTTGCCGTGCTTATCCATATTGTCACAAGCGACTTTTTTGCCTAAATCGACGACTCGTAACTTGAGGGTTCCCTCACTGACTTCCCGAGTATTGTGTTGACCATCTCTGACGTAACACTGGTCTTCATTGTTGACCCATAAGATCTGATCTTGCCAGTTCTGATCGTCAAAACGGTCAAAATCATCAAAGAAGTCAGTCTGCCAAACTTCCTCAGCACTATTCTGGTTATTAGAACCATTTACTTCAATTGATGGAATGATTGAAAAACTAAGAAGAAAAATGAATAAAAACAATCGTTTACACATAAAAAAGCACGCTCTCTCCGATAAAAAAACAAACACCATAGCGAATATGGCGAAGAAAGGTGTTGATCTTATGAAGCGAGTGATCTATTTTAATGTAAGCGCTTACATTGCAGCCAACATATAATAATATACAAAAAAACAATAACGACCTGAATGCACAGACGATCTACTCGTCTTGTTAAATAACCGCTCCATCGCATTCAGCCACTGAAACCGTGTTTTTGGCATGCATTAACCCGTTATTTGGATACGAAATGCTAATTTTTTACATTGCAAGCGACCAACAAACTGCCACTATCCAGCAAATTTTGGAGAGTTTAGTCTAATGGCCACCATCTACGACGTATGTCGCGAAGCGGGTGTGTCCATGGCGACAGTATCCAGAGTGATCAATGGTAGCGAACGGGTGCGACCCAAAACACGTGAGCGAGTTGTGTCAGTCATGAAGCAGCTCGGATACAAGCCGAGTCATATTGCACAGTCTCTGGCATCCAAATTCACTAACAGTATTGGCATTCAAGTTTCTGAGCTGACGGGGTCATTCTACGGTCCGATGATGTCAGGTATCGATGAGGAATTACACAAAGCCAATAAGCAGGGCTTAATTACTTCGGGACGTTCGAGTGAAGAACGAGAAAAACATGGCATAGAGTCTCTCATCAGCCGCCAATGTGATGCCCTGATTCTCCACGTGGAGGCAGTTAGCGATGAATATCTGCTAGGTCTGTCGAAACGAAACGTCCCCTTTGTTTTACTTAATCGTTATATCGAAGAAATTGCCGACCAATGCATTGTCCTCGATGACTTACATGGTGGATACATTGCCACCAAGAGCCAAATTGAGTTGGGTCACACGGATATTGCCTATATTTCAGGGCCACTCTGGAAAGGCGATGCTATTCAGAGACTCAACGGCCATAAGAAGGCACTCGATGAACACGGTATTCCTTTTGATGAAGAGCTGTGTGTTGAGGGTGATTACTTCAAAGAATCAGGGATTGCCGCAGTTGAATCATTGCTCAGTAAAGGCAAACACTTCAGCGCAGTCGTGTGCGGTAATGACGAAATGGCCGCAGGTGCCATCGTCACACTAAGAAATGCCGGCTTGAGTGTGCCACGGGATATTTCAATCGTTGGCTATGATGACATCGACGTTGCTAACTATCTCTACCCCAGATTAACGACGGTTAAATATCCATTGAAAGAGATGGCAAGTATGGCTGCGCGGTGGGTGTTGAAAAACGTCTATAATCAGGATGTTAGATTAGAGAATAAATTTGTTCCGGATATCATTCATAGAGACTCGTGCTCCGAGAGAAAAGTGCACTAGGGATTATGGATATAGACGATGCAACTGGTACTTAATATGACAAATAATTTTCTTAAGAACCAATTTTTTCAACAATTTGATTTGGCTACCCAGAATGACGACTCGCTATTCTGGTTGCTACAGGTATTGGGCTGGGGTGCTTATTTTATCGTCACCAGTTTGACCCTAACGCTGTTTTATAACGAATTATCATTCACGTATCTGGCATACAACGCCTTTCGCTCGGCTATCGGAATTATTCTAACGTGGCCACTCAGAGTCATTTGTGCGCAATTCTGGTCTGCACCGATCATCCGCCGCAACCTTGTTGTTATGTCGTCGGCACTACTATTGTCGATTGGTTGGACTTTGCTCAGTATCTACGGCTATGAACAGACTACTGGCTTGTATAT
>CAZLIR010000106.1:0-7693 GCA_964559635.1 uncultured Enterobacterales bacterium | reverse complement strand
GACTTATCCTGCAAAGTAATTTGCCCCTAAGATATTCATGCTGGTCATATTACTAAAATAAAATTAATGAGTTAAATTTCACAATCATTACATCACAATTATTTGCGATCACTCAAACTCGTTTATTATCCATTTTTACGTCAGATATTCCTAAAATTGATCGTTTATTTGAGAAATTACTCCGTCTCAATTTCCTCACATCCGATTCATAGGTACAGCCTATCATCAATATCGTTACAAACGATAAGATTATCCACGAAACAACTGCTCCGAACATACTGTGAATCGTAATCACTATGGTCGGAAAAGATTCTCTTTCCCAACCAATAACAAAAATTAATGCGAGGTCGACATGATTCCATCTGGTTTTGAATACCACAGAGCAACCAGCATCGATGATGCGATTGCCAAACTTTCGGAAAATGAAGACGCCAAGTTATTAGCGGGAGGCCACAGTCTTCTGCCCATGATGAAGCTTCGTTTTGCTGAACCGCCCTGCCTGATTGACATCAATGGCATTGAAGAACTCAAAGGCATCTGCATGGATGGTGACACAATTACCATCGGTGCGATGACCACTGAAAACGAATTAATCAATTCTGAAATCCTGCAACAACACTGCTCGCTGCTAGTTGATGCTGCGGAGTTAGTGGCTGACCCTCAGGTTCGTAACCGTGGCACCATCGGTGGTGACGTGGCCCATGGTGACCCAGGTAATGATCACCCAGCCGTCATGCTTGCATTGGATGCAACCATTGTTGTCAGAGGCCCAAATGGCCAGCGTGAACTAGCTGCTAATGGCTTCTTTATGGGAACATACTGGACGGCACTCGAAGAGCACGACATTCTGGTCGCGCTAAAAATTCCCGCGCAGAAGCCGGGTGTTGGCTATGGCTACAACAAACTCAAACGTAAGACGGGTGACTACGCAGTTGCTGGCTCTCCAGTGGTTGTTGAGATGGACGGAGATATCATTCGCGACATACGTATCGGCCTAACCAATGTCGCTGCATGCGCTATCAGGGCTGAAGCAGCCGAAGATATCCTCCGTGGTCAGACACTATCAGATGATCTGCTAATGCAAGCAGAGAACGCCATTATTGAAGCATGCGACCCTGCTGTGGATTTACGTGGTGATGAAGAATATAAATCTCACATGGCTGCGGTGATGGCTCGTCGGTCGATCATTCAAGCTGTAGAAAACGCGAGGGGGTAATCATGGCTAAGCAAGCAGTTTCATTCAATCTCAATGGAAAAACCATTGACGTACTTGTCGAGCCACGTGAACTTCTGATTCACACGCTCAGAGAACAACTTAATCAAACCGGAGCACACATTGGCTGTGAAAGCTCGCATTGTGGTGCCTGTACGGTCGATATCGACGGCGAGTCGGTCAAGTCCTGTACATTATTAACAGTGCAAGCGCATGGCAGTGAGGTAAAGTCAGTAGAAGGCTTAGCCGATGCGGAAGGCTTGCATGCCGTTCAGGAGGCTTTCTTCGAGGAGCATGGCCTGCAATGTGGTTTCTGCACACCCGGTATGCTTATGCGTACCTATCGCTTTTTGAAAGAAAATCCAAACCCAACCGAAGAAGAGATCCGTTGGGGCATGTCGGGCAATCTATGTCGCTGCACTGGATATCAGAATATCATCAAGGCGGTGCAATCTGCAGCGCAGAAATTACAAGCATGAGGTACTAGAAAATGGATAGTGTAGCAGATAAGCAAGAACGCGAAGATTCATTAGCTGGTGTCGGCTGTTCGCGTAAAAGAAAAGAAGATTCACGATTTATTCAAGGCAAGGGTAATTACGTCGACGACGTTAAATTGCCCGGCATGTTGTTTGCCGACATGGTCAGAAGTCCTTTCGCCCATGCCAGAATTAAGAGTATAAACAAGGAAAAGGCGCTCGCTCTGCCCGGTGTACATGCCGTGCTGACCGCCGATGATCTTAAGCCTCTCAATTTACACTGGATGCCCACATTGGCTGGTGATGTTCAGGCGGTACTCGCCGATGAGAAAGTGCACTTCCAATATCAGGAAGTTGCCGTTGTCATTGCCGATGATCGCTACATCGCTGCTGATGCGATTGAGCTAGTGGAAGTTGAGTACGAAGAGCTTCCAGTATTGGTCGACCCACACAAGGCAATGACTGATGATGCGCCAATCCTTCGCGAAGATTTGGTGGGTAAAATGGACGGTGCACACAGTAAGCGTGAGCACAATAACCATATCTTCAACTGGCAAGCAGGTGAGAAAGAAGCCACTGATCGGGTTTTCGACAGTGCAGATGTCACTGTTTCACAGGACATGCTCTATCATCGGGTACATCCCTGCCCATTGGAAACCTGTGGTTGCGTCGCTTCCATGGATAAGATTAATGGTAAGCTCACCGTATACATTACCTCACAAGCACCCCATGTTGTGCGTACAGTAGTGTCACTGTTATCAGGTGTTCCCGAGAGCAACATCCGTATCATCTCTCCCGATATTGGTGGTGGCTTTGGTAACAAGGTTGGCGTATATCCTGGTTACGTTTGTGCCATTGTTGCATCCATCGTGACAGGTGTACCGGTCAAATGGGTTGAGGACCGAATGGAAAATATCTCAACCACCGCTTTCGCACGCGATTACCACATGCGGGGTGAAATAGCGGCTGATAATGATGGCCACATTAAAGCTCTGCGCGTAAATGTGCTGGCAGATCATGGCGCATTCGATGCCTGTGCTGACCCATCAAAGTTTCCTGCAGGTCTGATGCATATTTGTACCGGCTCCTATGATGTACCCGTCGCACATCTCAACGTCGATGGTGTTTACACCAATAAAGCACCTGGTGGTGTGGCATATCGGTGTTCATTCCGTGTGACTGAGGCGGTTTATGTCATCGAGCGCACCATGGATGTGCTGGCTCAGAAGCTAGGCATCGATAAGGCTGAAATCAGACGCCGTAACTTCGTTAAGAAAGAGCAATTCCCCTATCAAACCTGCCTTGGGTGGGAGCTTGACTCAGGAGACTACCATACAGCGTTAGACAAAGTGCTCGATGCTGTGGACTACCCTGCCCTGCGACGTGAGCAAGAAGAGAAGCGAGCTAAAGGTGAGCTAATGGGAATAGGTCTAGTAACATTCACGGAAATCGTGGGCGCTGGTCCATCGAAAAATTGTGATATCCTGGGTGTCGGCATGTTTGATAGTGCTGAAATCCGAGTGCATCCTACAGGGTCGGCCATTGCGCGAATGGGAACCATTACGCAAGGCCAAGGACACCAAACGACTTACGCCCAAATCATTGCTACAGAATTGGGTATCAGCTCAGATGAGATTTCTATTGAAGAGGGCGATACTGATACTGCGCCATACGGCTTAGGTACCTATGGCTCTCGCTCTACTCCGGTTGGGGGTGCGGCCACAGCAGTTGCAGCGCGAAAGATTAAAGCAAAAGCCAAGAAGATCGCTGCTCACTTACTCGAGGTAAATGAGGACGATCTTGAATGGGATATCGACCGCTTTAAAGTTAAGGGCGTTCCCGGTCAGGAGAAGACTATGAAAGAAATCGCCTGGGCTGCCTATAACAATGTCCCCGAAGGTATGGAGCCGGGACTGGAAGCGGTCGACTATTATGACCCACCAAACTTCACCTACCCCTATGGTGTGTATTTGTGTGTTGTTGATATCGATAAAGATACCGGTGTCACACATATCCGGCGTTTCTATGCACTGGATGATTGTGGTACACGCATCAATCCAATGATTATTGATGGGCAAATACACGGTGGTCTGAACGAGGGTTATGCCGTGGCAATGGGACAGGAGATGCCATTTGATGAACAGGGCAATCTGTTGGGCAATACTCTGATGGATTACTTCATCCCGACCTTTGTCGAAACACCACACTGGGAAACTGACTATACAGTAACACCATCACCGCATCATCCCATCGGTGCTAAAGGTGTGGCTGAGTCACCTCATGTAGGCAGTATTCCAACCTTCACGTCAGCTGTGGTTGATGCATTTTCACATCTTGGGGTAACCCATATGGACATGCCTCATAACGCTTTCCGGGTGTGGAAAAAGGTCAAAGAGTTAGGGCTACTGGACTAACTCAGAAGTATGCAGGGCCGGTTCACCGGCCCTTTAATCGTCTACGACATGATTATTGGAGTTTTATAGAATGCAAGTCGATTTAAATAAGGAATTTGCTGTTCCAGGCAGTACCACTACGGCGTGGACGTTCCTGCAAGACATCAAGGCTGTCGCCAGTTGTATGCCGGGCGCTGAGATCACTGAAGAACTGGGTGATGGTAAGTACAAAGGTAAGGTAAAGGCAAAAATTGGTCCTGCCACCATGGCCTTTAATGGCGATATTGATGTCAAGAGTATTGATGCCGACAAGTGCGAAATACACCTGATTGGTAAAGGCCAGGACACCAAAGGCACCTCTTCAGCAAGCATGGATTTGAGAGCATGGGTTGTTGCCAGTGAGGAGGGAAATTCAACACTCAAAGGGGAAGCTGCGGTCACTGTTACTGGCAAAGCCGCGAGCCTTGGCGGCCGTATGATGACTCAGGTATCGGATCAAATTCTTAACCAATTTGGGCAAAATTTTGCCAACAACATCGCTAGCATGGGTGAAGGCGAGGAAGCTGAAAAAGCCAAAGAAGCTGTCGCTGAACAACCCGCTGAACTCAATGGCTTTGCCTTTGGCTGGTCCGTATTTGTCGGCTGGTTAAAGAGCTTATTCGGCTCACAGAAAACATCATAGCCAGATGACAAATCAGAATCGAATCGGTGAATATCAAGCGAGATTAGCTGAGCTAGGCTACATTGCTGAGCGTGATTTGGCAGCCAGCTTATTGTTATTTTCCGATCTGAAGCGTCCTTTGCTACTCGAGGGCGATGCTGGTGTTGGCAAAACAGAAATTGCACGTATTATGTCTCGCTTGCACGACTGCCAATTGATCCGATTGCAGTGTTATGAAGGGTTAGACATTAACACGGCAGTCTATGAATGGAATTACCAACACCAACTACTCTCGATCAAAGTGCTCGAACAGCGAGATGATAATCTCTCGAGTGCCGAAATGGATGAGCAACTCTTCTCACAAAAATATCTCTTGGAGCGGCCCTTGCTTGCAGCGATCCTGCAGGAGCAATCGCCGGTTTTATTAATTGATGAAATCGATCGGGCTGATGAGGAGTTCGAAGCCTACCTACTCGAGTTACTGTCCGACTTTCAAGTGACTATTCCCGAGATTGGTACGATAAAGGCTAAGAGCAAGCCGATGGTGATCCTGACTTCCAATGGCACCCGAGAACTAAGTGATGCCCTGCGCCGTCGCTGTTTTTATCACTATGTGGATTATCCCGAGTTCGATAAAGAGTTGCAGATTGTGAACACTCGTATACCTGAAGTCGGACCACAGTTAGCTCGTCAGATTGTTGCCTTTGTTCAGGATATTCGCAAAATCGATTTACAAAAGATACCCGGCGTCGCCGAGACACTCGATTGGGCAGCTGCGCTTTTGAATTTGGGCATTACAACACTGGATCAGGATCCTGAGTTACTGCAAGACAGCTTGGTCTGTCTACTGAAAACGCGTGAAGACAGTTGTCGTCTCGAACCATTCGAAATTGAACGACTGGTCGCTCGAGCGGTGTGACAAATGGCAGTTCCGACAAGCACACTGCCTGCGCCTGAAGTCGCCAATGAGATTCAACAGCGGCTGGTAGGTTTTGTCCGTCATGCCCGAAATAATAATTACAAGGTAGGTATCGCTGAGCAAATCGATGCGCTGAGGGTTGCTGAGGCCTGTGGGTTGGAGAATAAATACCATTTACAGATCGGCCTTAAGTCCCTGCTCTGCTCCAACGAAGAAGACTGGCAGAAGTTTGACGAAATGTTTAACGCATACTGGATACCATCCAATGTGAAGCAGTTTATTCAGCCAACATCGGCACAAAAAGCAAGTCAAAAGGCACTCCAGAAACAGCAAAAAGCACATGATGGTCAATCACATCAACAACAGCCGACCAATGCCGATAGCTCTGCTGAAGCCAGTGATCACGACGATGTCGAAGCATCTGGCACAAAAGACGGTGCCAGTCAGACCGCACAGCTAGCGAAAGAGGATTTTCACTCGATCAAAGATCCCGACCAGATGCGACAAATGGAAAGACTGGTCGAGCGACTGGCTAGGCAAATGAAACGGCGTATATCGCGTCGTTTTCAGTACTCCAAAGTGAAAGGCAAAATCGATTTACGTCGAACTTTGCGTAACAGCCTGCCATACGGCGGTACACCGATTGAATTGAGCCGCAAACAGCTAAAGCGTGAAGCACCGAAAATTGTGATCATATTGGATGTCAGTCGTTCTATGGCGATGTACAGCTTCTTGTTTCTGCGCTTTGCAAGGGGTTTGATCAGTGTCTTTCGTAATTGTCACGCCTATGCCTATCACACCCATCTATTGCCAATAACCGATGCTCTTAAACAAACAGATTTGATGCGTGTAAGAAATTCACTAGCGATGATGTCACAAGGTTGGTCAGGTGGCACAAAGATAGGAGAAAGTTTGGCAAAGTTTAATCGCCAGTATGGTCAAACAATCACTCGCAAGACATTGTTTGTTGTTGTGAGTGATGGCCTTGATGCCGGCGAGCCGGAACTTTTATCACAACAGATGACCATTATTCAACGCAAAGCACGTCAGGTGATTTGGCTAAACCCATTGCTAGGACAAGCAGGCTATGAGCCGACTGCTGTTGGTATGCGCGCTGCCCTGCCCCATATCGATGTGTTTGCCTCCGCGCGAAATCTGGAATCACTCGCCGCACTTGAAGCCACCCTGAGTCGGGCCTGGTAAGGATTGAACATATGCTACTCAACAAAACACTAGAAACAAAAGCCAAAGAGCTACAAAAACAAGGCATCCACTTCACTCTGGCTACGGTTGTTCGCACAGAATCACCCACTTCGTCGAAGCCGGGTGCTAAGGCATTAGTCACTGAAACAGGTGACATTTTCGGTTGGATTGGCGGCGGATGTGCGCAACCTGCGGTGATTAAAACAGTCAAGCAATGCATTAAGACAGGCCAACCACAGCTTATCCGCGTGACACCCTCTCATCACCCTGAACTAGAAGATGGCGTTGTAAAATTTAATATGGCCTGTCACTCAGGTGGTACCTTGGACATATTCATCGAGCCTATTAGTATGAAAACACAACTTTTGATTATTGGTGCGTCACCAGTCGCTGTGGCGTTATCAAGACTAGCCTCAATCAGTGGCTTCGACGTTATTGTAGCTGCCAGAGGCGTTAATCCTGCTGATTTTCCGGATGCCTCGCGCACTATTGCATCATTTAAACTCAATGAATTAGCACTCAATCAAATGCCGTATGTGGTGGTCTCAACTCAAGGGAAATCTGATGAGGTTGGCCTGAAATCAGCACTTGGTCTGGGCTCACCCTACACCGCTTTGGTTGCCAGTGAGCGAAAAGCCGAGAAGTTGATCGAAAAGTTGCAATCAAATGAAGAAGTATCGCCGCAGCAGTTGGCAGAACTCCGATATCCTGCCGGACTCGATATTGGTGTTAGAACACCCGAGGAAATAGCCGTTGCCCTGCTCGCTGAGATAATCAATGTCAGAAATACTGAACAGCCTGACATGTCAGCTCGACCATTCGTAAACG
>CAZLIR010000105.1:0-7782 GCA_964559635.1 uncultured Enterobacterales bacterium | reverse complement strand
ATCACGATGTCTCGCTCAAACGTCATAGCAGAATCAATGCTGAGGATTTGCAGTTCCCGATCGATGGTTTGCTTTTGCGGTTGGGCATCTGTCCACTGCTCATAATGACTGTAATGCCACTGCAATTTCGGCGTGACATGTCCCCAGTTCCAGCGGATTGGATAACTCAATTCGGGGGTAAGGATAACCCGATTACTCTCGGTGGCATTGTCATGGCGAAACGCGGCTACCTCGGCGGCCATGTTAAAGATCCACGGCTGCGGATTATCTGGGTCGACAAATGGTTGCCAGTGCTGATAGTTAATCTGAGGCATACGACGGTACGATGACGAGTTCGTTGAGAGCAACTGGGCGTCACTCACAGTGGTCGAAATAGACCAGTTATCATCGGCAAATGTCGCCTGCGCAATCCGGTCTAGATAATTACGGTTACCGTTCTCAAAGTTACCGCCAAAATCATAGAAGTAATTATCATCACTGACACTATTTAAATCGATTTCTGCCCGCCAATGATCGCCATTTTGATAATCGGTCTTTAGTTGGTAGAAATGCCGGTCGACCTCATCTTGATTCAACGCTTTCTTGTCATTTTCCAGAATCTCAAAATACAACACATTATTGCTGTTGTTGGTCATGTGGCGATATTCCGTACCGAGCATGACACCGCGCTCAGACAGGTACTTTATATCAAAGGTGGCATCACGATTCGGTGCAATATTCCAATACCAGGGGATTTCCAATTCAAATCCATTGCGGCCTGAGCTACCGATTCCAGGATAGAGAAAACCTGATTTTCGGCGGTCATCGACAGGGAAGCTGAGTTTCGGCAGATAGAAAATTGGCACATCGGAAATACTGAGGGTCATGTGATAGGCATCACCCCAACCCTCTTCAGTATCAATAATTATCTCGTCGGCTTCAAACTGCCAGCCGTTATCGCCGGGTGGACAAGTGGTTAGCATAGCGCCTTGAATGACGATCGGTTCATCAACAGTTACCTGTAGCGATTCCGCTTCACCCCGCAGAGCACTTTGACGCAACTGAAATCGAGCATCCTCAACCACCATGCCCTGCTTGCCGACATCCAGCTTGATCAGGTCACTCGTCAGACGCATTCGCTCTGTGGCCAGTCGAATATCATCTCTGGCAGTAAATATACCGCTCGACTCATCCATCTTGGCCTCACCAGCAGCCAGCTTGAGATTTTCTTGATCAAGGCGAACATCACCGATGAAATTAACCAGACCGGGCACTGGGCTACTGATATCATTGGCGATGACATCCATACCAATGACTTGCAGACTTTCAGTATTCTCACGCGCGGTATGGGCGGGGCACTTGCGCTTAAAGAAGTTCATATTCCAGCCATCGATAATCTCGGCGTTTTTCGCACTGCCCTCGGTGAGCTCTTTATCCAGCACATCCTCCTGCGCTGACACCGATTGGGTCAGGGCACCAAGAAAGAATGGAACGATCACTATGAACTTCGATTGCATACTATGAAAATGACGGAATTGTCCGTGTCATCAAACTCCTGCGAATTGTAACTGAATACTGACAATTCACCTAACGCTGTAAAACTTCGCAACACTTAAAATCGCATCATCCGTTTCGAAACTGGGTTTTATGACACAAGCCACGTACAATAAATCTCATTGTTAGGAGTAAGTGATACATTTAATGCCATGATCTGGGGTAAAACGCTAGGCGCAATATTCGGGTTCTTAATCTTCAATCTACCAGGTGCCCTGCTGGGTATTTGGTTAGGACATCAGTTCGACCGGGGTATCTCAACCAATCATTTTGGTTATGCTCGCGATCCTGAGCAGGTAAAGGTCAGCTTCTTTACGACGGTTTTCAAGGTCATGGGGCATCTTGCCAAGGCGGATGGTCGAGTATCAGAGAATGAAATTCAGAACGCCAATGCGGTAATGGCTCATATGCGTCTGACTGAAGCACGACGCAAACAAGCCATCGAGCACTTTACTCAGGGCAAACAAGCCAGTTTCAACCTTGATGCCTGTCTGAGTGAGTTCGCCGATACCGTGGGTAATGATGTGTCACTGATTCAGATGTTTCTGGAGATACAGATAAGTTCAGCATTTGCTGATGGCAGTATACAGCCAGAGGAACGGCGAGTTCTCGAACGTATTGCCACGCGACTCAATGTCAGTCAGATGCGTCTGAACCTGATCATCAACAGCGTACAGGCACAACACCGATTCTATCAGCAACAGCGACAATACCAATCAAGCAATCAATCCAGTAAGGTCAGTCTTGAGGATGCCTATCAGGTGTTATGTGTCAGTGCCACGGCCTCTGATGCGGAAGTTAAAAAAGCCTATCGCAAGATGATGTCACAACATCATCCCGACAAGCTCGCGGCCAAGGGTTTGCCGGACGACATGATTGAAGTTGCGAAAGAAAAAACTCAGGAAATTCAATCAGCCTGGGAGTTAATCAAAAATCATCGCGGCATTAAAAAATAGCTAGTCACTCAGCGTGACTACCTGTTTGATGTAGGCGTTCTGCTCAGCGATAGAGACAATAAAATGAGCCACATCCTGACGTGAAATGCTGCCCGTTTCAATGCCCTGAAGTTGTTGCAAAATTCGGTACTTTTGTTGTGCCCCTTGGTTGGTCAAGATCGCAGGTCGGACGATGGTGTAATCAATGTTTGCTTCACTTATCAACGCCTCCATGCGGCTTTTATCATCAATATCATCGCCAAGAATAAGTGGCTGCAGAAGGGTATCGAAGAGAAAGCCGCCGTGCCCCTGACTATCTCCGGCACCAATGGCAGATACCGCAATGAATCGATTTTGACCAGTCTCACGCATCACTTTTATGATATTGCTCGAGCCCCGAGAAAATAGCGTCACATTGCGCTTACCTGCTGCTAACCCAACGCTACTGATGATGACATCATGACCCGGTAATAATCGCTGCATATCTTGTATGTTGAGAATATTGCCATCTTGCTTGCGCAGGTTTGGCTGTTCCAGCCGAAGTTTATCGGTATTTCTTGATACAGCGGTGACCGTATGGCCTCTGTCCAGAGCCAGTTTAACCACTTCTAAACCAATGCCTGCTGAACCACCAATGACGACTATGGTCAGTGGTGCTGGTTGCTCCTGTAATATCAATGGCGCCTGACTGTGGTGCTCGATCGCGCCTCCCTCAAAGGTGGCATTACTCACACAGCCTGATACAAAAGCAAGTGAAAAAGACCACAGGATGACAATTAATGAGCGCATCAGGTGGTTACTCAATTAACGAGGCGGTCAGTGGACAGCGCATTAGTAGGAGTGGACTTTTAGCCAACCACGAATAGTTCTTTGTAGCAGATCCTCAACGCCAACATAATCCGCACTAACGGTCGGGATCATGGTTTGTCGATAGTTGGCCTTGCGCGCCAGTGGCTGGCGTTTTTTTGCTGCAGCTTCGTTGAGCGGTTGGTATAAATCCAAGATTGGGATGGACAATGCTGCCAAATCCACCATCATCTTATCCTGATGCGTGCGGACAGGATGCTCAATATCGAGTATCACAAGCGCTTTAGGGTTAATATCGCCGGCTGCGATTGCCGATACCAATAAACCCGCTGAAGCAGAGGCAGTGATCACAACGTAACCTTTCTGTGACTCAGGCAGTTGCTCGCTTGCCTGCTTAACGCGTGCCGTAATGAGCGCCATATTGGCCTTTTGTTGCGCATCGTACCACGCTCCTTCGGGCTTCAACAGCGGCTCAGGTTTGGGCGGCTTGGTGCCTGGCTCAGCACCATCAGTCGGTGCCTCAGCTGCATCTTGTGCTACCGGCTTGGTCGTCTCAGGTATTTCTACCTCAGGACCACTAAAATCGAGTGGACCAGCAGGAATAGCCATGGTGTGCCATGAAACTGTCGGATAGTAAGCCATTGCCTGACGAACATAACCCGCGCTATTGATGGTCTTACCCGGACCCGGTAGCAAAAGGATATTACCCATTGCCTGACCCGTCTCAGCGGTTTTTGAGCGCGCCAAATAGCGATTATCACCGTCTCCGAGCCATTTTACTTCACTGGCTGGTAGCAATGTTTCAAGCTGCTCGCCAATCACAATATCCTGTGGTTGTGGCACGTAGGGGTCAGGTTTCGGCTTTTCTACCGGCTGTTCCGGCTCTTGGGCACTAATCGAGACAGCGAATAAAGACGCTATTAGTAATAATTGATATCTCATTAACAGGGATTCTCCAGTCTAGTCAGCACCTGACAGTTTGATATTACATTCACAATCATAGTAACGTTACTCTATCTATTGTGGATCCTATCGAGGCGATATGCAAAGTCCTGACAAGTCACTGCGAGTGACCATGGTACAAACAGAAATTATCTGGCACAAGGCAGCGGAAAATTGTCAACGACTTGCCGAGAATATTGAGCAGGCCATACAGGCATCGGCATATGAGGGTACTGATCTGATTGTATTACCCGAGATGTTCAACTCAGGCTTTACCATGAATGCCGAGAAAATTGCCGAGGACATGCAGGGTCCGACCATAGCGTGGCTCGTTTCGCAGGCTGAAAAGCATGAGGCAGCAATCACAGGTAGTCTGGTGATTCGCGAAAACAATCGCAACTATAATCGAATGATTTTTGCCACCCCAGATGGTCAAGTAACTCACTATGACAAGCGTCACCTGTTCCGTATGGCTGACGAGGACCAGCGTTATGCGGGTGGTGACAAACAGGTAGTTGTTAACTGGCGTGGCTGGCGAATCGCGATGAATGTTTGTTACGACTTGCGCTTTCCAGTCTGGTGCCGGAGCAATAACAATATCGATTTGATGCTGTTCATTGCCTCATGGCCAGCAGCACGACGCTATCCTTGGCAAACCCTGCTCAGAGCTCGGGCAATTGAAAATCTTTGTTATGTCATTGGCGTTAACCGGATTGGTGCTGATGCCAATGGGATAGATCATGCGGGTGATAGTGTCTTGGTTGATTTTAAGGGTGAGGCGCTGTGTGATTTAATGAGTGAGGATCGCATCCAGACTTGTGAAATTGATGCTCAGTTACTACAGGAATTCCGGCAAAAGTTCCCAGCCTGGATGGACAGTGACCCCTTCGAAATAAAATTTTAATTATTTTTTAACCCTTTTCCCATTCCGCTCCGTTTATAGCAGTAATCTTCACCAACGGAGCAATACCATGCAAAAACCAATGACTCATTTAACCGCACTGGCATTGGCAATCAGTGTCACTGCCTGCGCGCATCAAAGTAATCCAGACAGCGAAGCTGAGGAAGCCCAAGTGGTTGCTGAGGTAGCGACTAAACATAGACAACTTAATGCCGAAAAAGTACAAATGGTGCGGGTCACCGGAAGTCGGATTCAGCCAAGTGCAATGCAGCCTTATGCCGACGCAAGTCATCCGGCAATAGCGATATACCCTCCCCAACACAGCGATGATCTGAGTGGCGAGCAATATGATGAATTCAAGCAATCCGGCATTAAGGACGTCCACCAAGAGCCTGTATCAACCTTTAGTATTGATGTTGATACCGGGTCATACAGCAATATGAGGCGCATTCTCAACCAAGGCACTTTGCCGCCCAAAGCCGCGATCCGGACAGAAGAGCTGATCAATTATTTTGACTACAACTATGAGACACCAAGCAATATGGATCAGCCATTTTTGGTGAATAGTCAGATGATGCCTGCCCCATGGAATGCCGACAAGCATCTGCTGCAAATTGGGATCAAGGCCTGGGAAATGCCAGAGACAGTCAAGCGTCCAGCGGCGAATCTGGTGTTTTTGGTGGATGTTTCAGGCTCAATGAACCAAGCCAACAAATTGCCATTACTAAAAAAGTCACTGTTGATGTTATCAAAGCAAATGACGAGCGATGATCGCATCTCACTGGTTGTCTATGCCGGTGCTTCGGGTGTGGTTTTAGAGCCGACAGAGGGCAATGACTATTTAACCATTGAGTCAGCTCTAAACTCACTGCATGCAGGTGGCTCAACCAATGGTGAGTCTGGTATTAATCTGGCTTATCAAATGGCTCAAAAAGGCTTTATTGACGAGGGTATAAACCGCGTTATTCTTGCCACTGATGGTGATTTTAATGTCGGTCAATCCTCTACCGATGCCTTAGTAGAACTGATTGAACAGAAGCGTGATCGTGGCGTGTCATTGTCAACGCTTGGTTTTGGCTCAGGCAACTATAATGACCACCTGATGGAGCAATTAGCTAACAATGGCAATGGCTCATACAGTTATATAGACACACTGCTTGAGGCGCGCAAAGTCCTTGTTGATGAATTAGATAGCCAACTCATTACCGTCGCCGCCGATGTCAAATTACAGCTGGAATTTAACCCACAACATGTCGCGGAATATCGCCTGATAGGGTATGAGAATCGTACCTTAGCACGCGAAGATTTTAATAATGATCAGGTCGATGCAGGTGAAATTGGGGCGGGGCATACGGTGACAGCCGTATATGAAATCACACTCACCGCTGCGCAAAATCGAAGCTTGCCGCCGCTACGTTATCAGCAACAGCAAACCGAGCCGGTTGCCGACTCAGATGAGCTTGCCTTCATGCGCATCCGTTATAAACAACCGGGACAATCAGTTAGTCAATTGATTGAATCGCCGCTCAAGCTTTCTGAACTGAATAGTGACTCAGAACCGAGTAATCAAGATTCGCAATTTACTGCCGCTGTGGTTGCCTTTGCCGACAAATTACAGGGTGGAAAATATACATCACAGTTTAGCTATGATGACATTCAGGCCTTGATTCTGGCGGGCAAAGGTCATGATAAAAATGGCCTTCGTGCGGAATTTGGTCGCCTAGTAAAGCTCGCGCAAACCCTTGATATGACTGAATCTTAGTGCTTTTGTATCAGTCAAAAAATCAAGCTGGCAGACGGATTGTATCAAGCGATCCGTCTGTTCGTGCTATGATGCATTCGATGACTGAACCAAGCCATGAAACGAGCACTGATGAAGCACTGATGTTAGCCTACAAAGATGGGCAATTAGCTGCTTTTGAAACACTATATCATCGCCATAAAGCACCGTTATATCGCTTCATTTTACGTCACGGAATTGACAAACCAAGCGCGGAAGAACTTCTGCAAGAGGTATGGTCATCGGTGACCAAAGGTCGTATCAAATATCAACCAAGTGCTAAATTTACCACTTGGTTATATACCATCGCACGTAATCGTCTGATTGATTTTTATCGTGGCAAGAAAGAGCATGTACAGTTACTCGACGATGACTTAGCGATGCTTGAAGACACTTCCGAGCCAACGGGTCAGATCAGAGATGCCGCATTCAATAAGATTCGTCAGGTAATCGCCTCATTGCCGTTTCCACAACGCCAGGCATTCCTATTACACTACGAGGCGGGTTTATCGGTTCCGGATATCGCCAACATAAATCAGGAGCATGTTGACGCAGTGAAGAGTCGGATACGCTATGCTGTTGAAAAACTACAACAACGACTAGGGGGTCATGATGAATGAAGATGAATTGAAATCCCTGTACAGAGAATCAAGTACGGAAGTCCCGGATAGTCGCGTTGATGATTTAATCCTGGCCCAAGCCGCAGAGGCACTCGAGGAAAAGTCTGCTAAAGCCGACACTTGGCGCCCATATCTAGCGACCGCCGCCAGCGTGACTCTGGTCGTTGCATTAGCCATCCAATTGACACCCGAGCAGCAACTTGAGATCGAACAAACGCTGGCTCCAACTGAAATCAAAAGAGATGTAATTACAGTTTATGATGA
>CAZLIR010000104.1:2894-7803 GCA_964559635.1 uncultured Enterobacterales bacterium | reverse complement strand
ATCAGCGCCTGTATGACGGATCATGAACACCTTATCAATCGTATTCTTCTTGGTTAGGTCGATTGCTGCGTCTACGTTGGCTTTGAGAGGGATTGCTCGTCCACCGCGGACACCTTCATCGGCAGTTATGACAAATTTAGAGTCACAATCGTCAATTCGGCCCGCTATTGCCTCAGGCGAGAAACCGCCAAAGACCACTGAGTGAATGGCACCAATTCGAGCACAGGCCAACATGGCGGCAGCGGCCTCAGGGATCATCGGCATGTAAATGGTTACCACATCTCCCTTCTGAACACCCTGCTCACGCATACCATTAGCAAACTGACAGACCATGGTATGCAGTTCGTTGTACGTCAGCGTTTTATCGTTAGCAGGATCATCGCCCTCCCAGACAATGGCTGGAGAGTCTCCCTTAGTTTGCAGATGGCGGTCGAGACAGTTGACACTGACATTCAAAGTACCATCTTCAAACCAGCGTATGTGACAGTCAGATTTTTGATAAGAAACATCTTTAACCTTGCTAAAAGGTTTCATCCAATCAATACAATTGGCTTGCTCTGCCCAAAATCCTTCTGGATCAGCAATGGATTGCTGATACATGGACAAGTAGGTATCGTTATCAATTAACGCCTTATCACGAAAGTCACTATCGACTGGATAGACTTTATCACCACTCTCAGTTGCTGACATAAATGCTCCTCTCAATACAGCAGTATTATTGCTCGTCAGAGACCGTTCAGATTAGAACTTTTTCTGCTCCTTACCCCAACTATCTCTTAATGTCACAGTTCGATTGAACACCAGTTTTTCACCAGATTTATGCAGTACATCATCGGCGACAAAATACCCCTGACGTTCAAATTGAAATGCATCCCCGGCATTGGCACTGGCAAGACTCGGCTCTACCTTGGCATGCTCTAGTAACTCCAATGATTCGGAGTTGATGAAATTTGTAAATGGCTGATCTTGGGCATCAGGTGCTGCCACTGTAAATAGTCGGTCATACAGTCGTACTTCTGAATCAAGGGCATGCGGTGCCGACAGCCAATGAATCACGCCTTTAACCTTTCTACCAGATTTATCTTGTCCAGAACGCGTTTCAGGATCATAGGTACAATGCACTTCGATGATATTGCCGTCATCATCCTTTATCAGTCGCTCAAAATCGATGATGTAACCATATCTCAGCCTGACAGAGCCACCCGGTTTCAGGCGGAAATATTTCTTCGGCGCATCTTCCATGAAATCATCGGCGTCGATATAAATCTCGCGACTAAACGGCAATTCTCGTCGACCTAGCTCCGGTTTTTGCGGATGAAACGGCGCATCCATCATTTCAACTTTGTCCTCGGGATAATTGGTCAGTACCAGCTTCAATGGCTTAAGTACCGCCATAACGCGCGCGCAGTTTGCACCCAATTCCTCACGGATACAGCTCTCCAATAACCCCATCTCGATGGTATTATTGTTTTTCGTTACGCCAATACGGCTGACAAACTCTTTGATCGCTTCAGGCGGATAACCCCGGCGACGCATGCCAGATATGGTCGGCATACGCGGATCATCCCAGCCATCGACCACGCCTGTGGTCACTAGTTCGTTGAGTTTTCGCTTGCTGGTTACCGTGTGCTCGAGTGACAGACGTGAAAACTCGATCTGCTGTGGATGACAAGGCACCGGCAGGTTATCAAGAAACCAATCATACAGTGGTCGGTGATCTTCGAACTCCAGTGTGCAAAGCGAATGAGTAATTCCCTCAATCATATCCGACATACAATGGGCGTAATCGTACATTGGGTAAATGCACCAGTCGTCGCCGGTGTTATGGTGTGTCACGTGCTTGATGCGGAATACTGCCGGATCGCGCATATTCATATTCGGTGAAGCCATATCGATCTTAGCGCGAAGCACATATTCACCATCAGCAAATTCACCCGCCTTCATGCGTTCAAACAGATCCAGGTTTTCTTCAATACTTCGGTCACGATAAGGACTGTTTTTACCCGGTTCAGTTAATGTACCGCGGTATTCCCGAATTTCGTCGGCACTGAGACTATCGACATAGGCCTTGCCCTCTTTAATCAAGATAATGGCATAGTCATACAATTGTTGAAAATAATCTGAGGCATGGCACAGATCAGCCCATTGATAACCCAACCACTCGACGTCGCGCTTTATCGATTCCGCATATTCCGCCTCTTCTTTGGCTGGATTAGTATCATCAAAACGCAGATTACAGGCACCCTGATAATCTTCAGCAATGTTGAAGCTCAGGCAAATGGCTTTTGCGTGACCAATATGTAAAAAGCCATTCGGCTCAGGTGGAAAACGTGTCTTAACGCGACCGTCGTTCTTACCATTTTTCAGATCTTCATCAATGATCTGTGTGATAAAGTTTTTCTTGCTGGTGTTTGCCATAAATATATTTTATTAATCAAAAAAATCGTTGTGTATTCTAGCTAATTCGAGCGCGGCAAAACAGCCTTAAACGCGCTTTATCTGCTGTATTTTGCAGCTTGTTTCGGACTGACCATGGTGTCTTTAATGAAGGCTCTGAAATCATCATTCGACTTTTGTAAATCCTCAGCTCTGAGATACATCATGTGGCCACTCATGTAACCTTTAAAGGACATGCGATCTTTCATTTTCCCGGAAGGATCCAAGTGCCAGTGATTATACTTGGCGTCAAAGTAATTGGTTGCGCCATCAAAATAACCCGATTGTGTCATGACGTGAAGATACGGATTCTGAGCCATGGCCTGACGTAACTGCTCGCCGGTGCGATTATTTTGTCTATCCCAAGGGTGAACCATGCGCGATAACATCTGATATTTGATATCAGTTTTGTAACCCAATTCAGTACGGATGTAGTGATTAATCGCCGGAGTGAAGCTATGCAGCCATGACGTGAGCTCTGGCCAATAATCAGGTCTATCACCGACCTCTTTGCGGTCAATACCCAAATAGCGCGAGTCTAATCGACCGACCGTGTAACCATCTTTGTTGAGCAAACGCTTCCAGAAGAACTGCAAATCAATCTGTAAGTGACTACCCATCACATCTTCTACACTCAGTCCTGAGTAGTAAGAGACTTTGTCGGCAATGGCTTTTTTCTGTTCAGCAGATAAGGTATTACCACGGGCTAACGCAGGTAAATAGGTGTCAATTGTGTATTGCTCAACCTCTGCTAGTAAGGCCTCAAATTCCATCGATTGTAGTGGTTCAGGCAATACCTTGTGATACCAGGCAGTAGCAGCATAGTATGGTAAACGATTAGCCATTCTCACCGGTCCGTCCCGGTCAATTCCGATGGTTGTCGGCGAGACTAAAACAACGCCATTCAGATACATCCACTGGGCATTTTGTAACTCCAATGCAAGACCAGACACTCTGACCGTGCCATAACTCTCTCCGATGAGATACTTAGGTGAACGCCAGCGCTCATGACGGGTGACGAAGGTGTTCATCCACTCAGCCAGATACTTAATGTCTGCATTCACACCAAAGTACTTTTTCTGCTGCTGATCTTTGCTCGGTAATTTGCCATCTTCATCAGGCACCAGACGGGAATAACCGGTATTCACTGGGTTTACAAACACGATGTCAGCGATATCCAGTACTGAGTGTGGGTTGCTTTTGGTACCATATGGCTGCAATGGATAACCCTCAGAATCAATATTTAATACTCTCGGACCGGTATAGGCAATGTGCATCCAGACTGAGGCCGAACCCGGACCACCATTGAAGGAAAATACCAGAGGTCTGGTTTCCGAGTCATCGACATCAGTTCGCTTGTAGTAGGTATAGAATAAACCGGCTGCGACTTTACCCATCTCATCCCAGACTGGTTGCATTCCAGTCTCTGCGGTATAGGCCACCTTTTTGCCTTTAATGCGGGTAGTGTGTTTGGTGATCACCGACTCGTCAGGATTAAAGGCGATATCCTCGGCCAAGACTTGAGCCTGGATCAAAATAGCGAACACGACTGTTGATATGACACCGATTATTTTCATGTAATTCTCCTGGTGCAACTGTTGCCGATCATTCGCCCAATCAGGCGATGCATTTGGTCGGCGGTAGAAAAGAAAAATCAATCCAGAAGTGTGCCAAAATTTAGTACAATCTACCAGTGTAAGCACTCTAAAACGACGTATTTAGTGTATTATTCCGCAGAAATTAAGCAATAAGAAAACTCCATGGGCAGAACTAAGACAGTCCGGCAAAAACAAGCAGAAATAAGATATGAAAAGCATCGTCGTGTGAATTTGTTCGCAGAGCCGGGAATTCACGATTTTGTCATTGTTCTGGATAACCTAAAAGCGAGCTACAACGTGGCGAAAATTTTTCGCTCTGCTCAGGCGTTTGGAGCCCACTCAGTTCACCTAATTAACATCGGCCAGTTTGACCCATCTCCTGCTAAAGGCGCATTTAAATATGTCCCTGCCAAGTTTTATGATGACTTTGAAGCCTGTTATAAAGCACTCAAAGAAGACGGCTACGAGTTCTTTATACTCGAACCGAAAAACAGTGAAATGCTTCACGAGGCAACGCTACCGAAAAAATCGGCTTTTGTGTTTGGCAATGAAGAGTTAGGTATCAGCTTTAATGCCGATGGCTATCCTGAAATTAGGCGCCTGGCGATTGCACAGTTTGGCAAAGTAGAGAGTTTAAATGTCAGTATCGCAGCATCTATTGTGATGTATCAGTACACTGCGGCTATTTCAGCAAAGCAGTCGGCCTCGTCAACTGAATAATACAACCCTGATCAGTGCTTTTCGTTCGTTATTGCGATTAATCCCAGTAGCTCTTTGACAAACTTAGCTGCCACCACGGATGTCATATTATCAATGTCCCGTGACGGATTATATTCAACCACATCCGCACCAATGATTTGGCATTCCTGATGCCG
>CAZLIR010000104.1:0-2794 GCA_964559635.1 uncultured Enterobacterales bacterium | reverse complement strand
CCGAACTGCAACAGACGATTCACACAGCCTAGTTCCATGATCCGAGCAAACGGACAGGCGTGGGAATAACGGTCACCCTCGAATTCATCGTAAAGGTCGGGATGGGCATCGAAGTGTAGTATGGTTAGACTATTAAGTTGCCCCGATAGTGCCTTGATAATTGGATAGGTAATGGCGTGATCACCACCCAAAGCGAGAGGGATGTTCCCGGATTTAATGACTTTGGTTATCTCATGCTCAATTTGCACTACAGGTTGTTCATGCTCAGAAAAGAACATATCACCCATATCGGTGAGTAAATCAGCAGACAAGACATCCACTCCTGTCTCCGATGCACTGTTTGATGAAGGACAAAACATAGACTCGCGGATCAAAGCCGGAGCCTGAGCCGCACCTTTGAGGAAGCTCGAGTGATGATCGGAGCCAATTCCCAGAAGTGCAACTTTAGCGGTCATATCAGAAGCTTAATTTATGGTTGGTTTCTCGAGATCATTGGCCAGGGCGTTACGCACGTTCTCATTCAATTCCAAACCGTTAATGTGCATGTTCTGATGATCACATCCGGCGATAATTTTGGCACCACCCACTGCATCGATAATCATGTTTGGCGTCAGTTGAAAACGCATGAAATGAACTGACGATGTTTTCTCATCATTTTCACGTTCAAGATCCTCATCTGCAATGGCAAATACTTTATCGTGCCCTTCTACTTGCATCCAGACTTGGCGTTCGACACCGATGAGACCGGCTAACTTGACTCGTCGCTCTGGTACGTCGTCAAATTCAAGCATGAATGTACACTTCCAGTTGTCACCGTCAGGGATTAATGGGTTGTAGGCATCCAGCTCATCCTGAATACCGTCGGCCTCGAAGACCTTTTCGATACGCAGCATTTCTTGAATTTGATAACGCAGTGTTAACTCATCTTCGAAAATCAATCGCGCGTTAGGTGTCAGATTCACATAACGATTTTTCTTGTGCTCCAATACCTTACTACGAAACTCAGCACGCTTTTCTGCGTACTGCTCAAGAGACCATAAGTCTTGACGTGATAATGCCATGATTCACTCCTAGTGTTTATAAGCCGTATGCCATCCGTAACATGGTCATTGGATGGGTTGCTGAATCGATTTTAGATGAAATATTCGCCACATGGGTAGCCGCCATAGGGCAATCACTCATGAAATGATCGGGCTCAGCCTGATCAACTTTGCGCGCCACCGGACGGCCAATCTTAACCGCCGTGTCATAGGTCTCTTTCTTGACCGCGTAGGTGCCATCGTGACCGGAGCAACGCTCTATTGGCATGACATTGGTATCGGGTATCAAAGACAATAAATCTTTCGCGCGGTTGCCAATATTCTGGACGCGTAAATGACATGCCATCTGATAACTTATATCACCGAGACTGGCTTTAAAGTCCGTGTTGAAAGCCTCGCCCTTGTGACGCAGATGGAGATATTCAAAAGGATCATAAAATGCGTTCTTAACCTTCTGGACATCTTCATCATCTGGGAACATCAAAGGCAATTCCTGCTTGTACATCAAAACACAGGATGGCACAGGTGCGATGAGGTCATAGCCTTCATCAACCAGCTTAGCTAATACCGGGATATTCGCTTCTTTTGAGGCTATCACAGAGTCTAAATCACCCAACTCAAGTTTCGGCATACCACAGCACTTCTCCTTGGGAACCACGTCGATATGGATACCGTTATGTTGAAATACCTTGTAGAAGTCCTCGCCAAGTTGTGGTGAGTTGTTGTTGCCATAACAGGTAGCATATAACGCGACTTTACCGGTGGTCGAACCAATCACTTTAGGCTCAATGGTCTTGGCCATCGGTTTTACGCGTTTCTTGAGTGTCTTACTATGATATTCAGGCACCGGCGCCTTGTGATGAACACCAAGAGTACTCTCAAGCGTTTTACGGAATGTGGCATTTTTATTCAATGCGTTAACTGTTTTGTTAACCACTGGAATCGTCGCTATTTTGGCAACGCCATCGGTATTTGAAAGTACTTTGTTACGGAAACTCGTGCCCTCTTTCTTAAAGTGTTGTGCTTTCGCACGTAACATTAAGTGAGGAAAATCGACATTCCACTCATGGGGTGGAACATAGGGACATTTCGCCATGTAGCACATGTCACACATGTAGCACTCATCAACCACCTTTTTGTAATCAGCTTTATCAACGCCATCAACTTCAAATGTGTCTGACTCATCAATCAGATCAAATAATGTTGGAAAGGCATTACACAAACTAACGCAACGACGACAGCCATGGCAGATGTCAAAAACACGCTCCATTTCGCTTTCAAGCGCTGTTTGATCCCAGTAATCAGGGTTCTTCCAGTCGATCGGATGACGCGTGGGTGCTTCCAGACTACCTTCTCTGGTGGTTATTGAACTACTCATAAAATATCCCTTAGATTAATAAGAAGGCCTGGAAACCAGGCCTTTACTCAGATACTTGCTAGTATCAAATTAGGCGTCTAAATTATCGAGTGCCTTTTGGAAACGGTTTGCGTGGCTACGCTCCGCTTTTGCGAGTGTCTCGAACCAATCTGCGATTTCATCGAAACCTTCGTCGCGAGCAGTCTTAGCCATGCCTGGGTACATGTCAGTATACTCGTGAGTTTCACCTTCAATAGATGCCTTTAGGTTGTCTGCAGTATTACCCATTGGGAGACCAGTCGCTGGATCACCTACCTCTTCAAGGTATTCCAGATGTCCATGAGCATGGCCTGTCTCACCTTCAGCAGTAGAGCGAAATACAGCGGCCACATCGTTA
>CAZLIR010000103.1:0-7842 GCA_964559635.1 uncultured Enterobacterales bacterium | reverse complement strand
TGTCATTGCTTACTTTAAGCGATTATTTTCACTCACTGCTTCCTGAGCGAGCATGGAATGAGGTGCGGAAGCGTTGTATGTCAGAATTTATACACTTCCAATGCATTCGGGAATGGCGTGAGCATGTGTCACAATTGTTAAAGATCATGCGCAATCTTGGCTATCAAGTCAGTGACGCTGCCGCAAACTACGATGCTATTCATCGCTCGTTACTGGCCGGCTTTCTGACACAGGTCGCCCAGTACGATCCAAGGGGCTATTATCTGGCCCCTCGGCAAGTGAAATTACATATCTTTCCGGCGTCTGGTTTGTACAAAAAGCCTAACCGTAAACAGGCGCAAGCGACATCTAAGCCTGCTGAGAACAAACGTGCCACGAATACGCCCTGGATTATGGCGGCTGAGTGGGTGGAAACTAGTAAAAACTTTGCCCGACTAGTGGCGGAAATTAAACCAGACTGGGTGGAAGCGCTGGCTGGTAGCATGTTAAAGAGACAGCAATCAGAGCCTTACTGGTCCTCGAAGGGCGCTCGGTCAATGGTGAAAGAATCTGGCTTGCTCTTTGGTTTGCCAATCTATGCCAATCGACGAAAACCATTAGCAGAGTTCGACAAACAGGAAGCGCATGAACTGTTTATTACCCATGGTCTGGTAGACAGGGGATTTAGCTGTCGTGCGAAACGACAGCAAGCAAATTGGCAGGTGCTGACGGAGGCTGAGGATATACAATACGCCTCGCGACAGCATGATCTGATCAATGGACGAGACTGGTTTGTGCAGTGGTATCAGCAACGCATTCCTGCTCATATCAATAATGGTGCGCAATTTGACCATTGGTGTGATCGGTTAGATGACAAAGAGGGTGCTAATTTTTGTTATCAGCTGACGGATATCTGTGAGATAGATTTGCAGTCGAATCGAGAGCAATTCCCGGATATGCTAACCATCGGCTCCGTCGATCTGGCGCTCGAATATCGCTTTGAGCCCGGGCAACAGTCGGATGGACTGCACATTAAAATACCACTAATTTTTCTGAATCAGGTCAAACAGGATGACTTTCAGTGGCTGGTCCCGGGTCTGTTTGAGGAATTAATCATCGCCCTGATAAGAACACTGCCAAAGGTCAAACGCAAACGATTTGTTCCGGTACCACATTATGCCCGGGCACTGATTGAGCGTTTGGATCCTGAGCTGACCGCTGATCTGTATGAGCAAATGGCAAATGGTCTTCACAAAATGTCCGGAGAGCCAGTGTCAGCTGACGATTTTAACTTGTCGGCGCTACCACATAACATGCAACCCACGTTTGCCGTTGTGGATGATGATGACGTAACACTCGATGAATCCGATAATTTGACAGTTCTGCAACAAAAATATCAGACTCAGGTTCAGGCGTCGGTTCGCTCTGATGAAGCTGAGCAATATTTTGACCATTTCCCCAGTGAGGATATTCAATTTACCTCGCAACTGAAACGTGGCGTGGGTCATTTGACCATCTACAGTGGCTTAAAATGCACTGACAAGGGGTATCAATTAGTTAAATCCGATGATGAGCAACAGATCAGAGCATGGCATGAGCAGGCGCTCGCCACGTTGATTATAAAAGACGCTCAAAGTCTCATCCGTGATATCTCGACTCACGTGCCGGAGCTAAAACCCATGGCGCTATTGTATGCCAGTCTCAAGCAAACTGAGCTGGAATCCGTGGTAATAGCTAATGACACCCTGATAACCGATCTGATCACCTATAGTACTCGCAAGCAGTTAACCGAACATGACACCTTTATTAGTAATCAGGTGAGCTACGCCGCCTTGCTGAAACAGATACAGGCATGTGTGATCCCCGATGCCATCGAGCTATTGTCACCACTCAAGGAGATATTTTCCAGTCTGCAAGCAATCCGCAAGACCTTAAAAGGTCTGACGCAGATGGAATATCTAGCCGTTGTTAATGCCATCAGAGCGCGACTGGAGGAACTCTGTTATCGTGGTTTTATCCATGTGTCAGGTGAGGCTATGCTAAGACATTATCCCAGATATCTTAAGAGTGTGATGATTCGGCTCGAGAGTGCCATCCAAAAGCCACTACAAGAGCGCCAACGCTCAGTCATCTGGGATAATTACTGGCACAGGTACTGTCAACTGCCAGAGCAACATAAGACGGTTACCCTTAGGGAGTCGATGGAAGAATTTCATGTCATGATCTTTGCTCAGCAATTGGGAACTAAAAAGAAGGTCTCTGAAAAGCGTCTGACGGCGCTGTTTAATGAGCTTAACTAGTGAAGTAGGGTGGATTCGGCCAGGGGATTATCGGTCTGAATGAATTGATTATCAAAAATCAACTCCTGAAACTCTTTTGCTTTCAGCGGCGGAGAGTAGAAATAGCCCTGACCTTCCTGACAATCCAAACCTGACAAAAACTCATGCTGAGAAAATGTCTCAACACCCTCAGCCACGACTTTGAGTTTTAAGTTATGAGCCAACTGGATTATTGACTGAATAATCATGTCATCTTTGGCATATTTGCCGACATCATCAATGAAACTCTTATCGATTTTTATCTGATGTAAGTGCAGTCGCTTTAAATAATTCAGCGATGAATAGCCTGTGCCGAAGTCATCCATAGCTATGCTCACACCCAAAGTGTGCATGTCATTGAGCACTTCAATGCTGCGATCAATGTCGTCAATAATGGCCGTTTCAGTAATTTCAATCACCAGACTTGAGGGTGGAATCCCATTACTTCTAATCGCTGACTCGATGGTGCTAAGCATACTGGGTTGGCGTAATTGAACCGCAGATAAATTAACTGCGACTTGAAAGTTATCATGCCCCATCTTATGCCATACAGCCAATTGTTCACAGGCATGTTGGATCACCCAGGCACCGATGGGAATGATCAGATTAGATGATTCTGCGATTGGGATGAATTCATCGGGTGATACCATGCCAAATTCTGGATGCGTCCAGCGGATGAGTGCCTCAGCACCACAGACACTGTTCTCCTGAATATTAAACTTAGGTTGGTAAAGTAATGATAATTCGCCTGCTTTCGGGGCATTCCTCAAAGCATCTTCAAGTGCTTTACGGCGACGCATTTTGGCATCTGTGCTGGCCAGATAGTATTGATACTGGTTACGTCCCTGCTTTTTGGCCTGCATCATCGCCTTGTCGGCATTTTCCAAGAACTGATCCGCCGTTTTAGCGTCCTGTGGAAACAGTGCAATACCCACTGAAGCACTGACTTCCAGTCGTTTGTCGCTGACCGAAAAAGGACGTGCTATAGCATGGAGCATGCTTTGTGCTAATTGACCAGCTTCGTAGTTCTGCTCCATGTGCTCACAGAGCATCGCAAATTGATCGCCATTGATCCGGGCAATGAATTGGCCTTCGCCGCGATGCTTCGACATCCGTTGGGTAACAGCAACCAGCAGCTTATCGCCAATGGCTGTCCCGTATTTGGAATTGATATTCGCGAAACCGTCTAATCCAAACAGTAGAAGGGCTGGTTGCTGATCATGATTTGTTGCCAGATGAATACGTTTATTTAGCTCTTGCAGGAAGTAACTGCGATTGGGTAAATCCGTTAATTCATCAAAGCGTCGCAAGCGCGAGGCCTCTGCTTTGGCCACCGACTGCTGGCTACGTACCTTTCTGACGGATTCGAGCAGTTGATTGGTATGATTAACCCACTGTTTCATCTCACTGGAAGCCTTGGCTGGCTGTTTGATCGCATCAATTGGTCCTGCTTCTCGACGTGTCATCTCTCGTACCATGGCTCGGAGTGGTTTAGTGATCTGTTGTTCAAATAGCACATACAGAATGATACTGATCAGAACCATGGCAAGAATTGTCAGGGTCACCATGGCGATAGAGCGTCGCATGAAATTATCGTTCAGTGCATTGCGGTCAAGTGTCAATTGCAGTGAATATTGCAGCCCCTGAGTGGTCTCAATGCTGTGTGTCTCGGTTTGCATATCCGATAACCATGACGCTTGCGCATCTTTGGTGGCTTGCAGGAGTTGTTTGCCATCGGCATAGGCAATGGTCGCGCTGTGAATTGATGAATTAACTAAGAATTCTTTAATCAGCTGTCGCGTGGTGTCTATCTGACCTGTTTCCAGGGCTTTAGTGAGCGCCGGAGTGAGTAAGCTTAGCTGTTTGGCTTGATTTGTATTTACATCAGAGCGATGGGTTTTGTAATCGACGAGGATGTCGACCGCGAGTAATGTGATGATGATGACCCAAAGTACAGCGAGCGTTTGTCGTAACAGCTTGACTGCTAAGGGTGAGCCGTTATTTGACGGCATAATTTACCGCTTTCCAGTTCACAAACATGATTAAAATAGTTAGTTTGGCCAAGAGTAAACTAATTTCGCAGGTTACGCAATTAAAACATTGTTATTATTAGAAAAAAGCCCGGAATGACCGGGCTTTATTTTAGCGTTTATTCAGTGGCATCTGGTAATGGGAAGCCACGATCTCGCATGAGCGGTTCATAGGTCGCATCTCGACCACGAAATAGTCGATATGCCGCTGCGGGATCCATTGCATTTCGAATCGCAAACAGATGGTCAACCAGTCGTTTCGCCATGGCTTTATCATAATAACCACCCGGTGCCTCTTCAAATGCCTCAGCAGCATCAGAAGTCAGGACATCTGCCCACATGTAACCGTAATATCCTGCCGCATATCCCTCACTGCTGAAGATATGACCAAAATGCGTTGAGCGATGACGCATGACTAATTCATCGGGTAAACCGAGATTTTTGAGGGTGTCGCGCTCGAAGCTATCGGGTTCGATCAGCTTCGGATCAGTGGTGTGATACATCATGTCCATCAGGGCTGAAGCCAGATATTCCGTGGTTCTAAAGCCCTCGTTGAAGTTCGCAGCCGCCTTAATTTTGGCAATTAAAGAGGCTGGAATTGGGGCTCCAGTTTCATAATGCGTGAGATAATTGTTGATGACCTCGTCGGTCGTTAACCAACGCTCAAGCAGTTGCGATTGGAATTCTGTGTAATCTCTGAGACCACCATTGAGCCTTGGGTAATCAACATTTGAGGTCAAGTAATGCAGGGCGTGGCCAAACTCATGGAAAAATGTCTCAGCATCGGACCACGAGATTAATACCGGCTTGCCGGGCTCGCCTTTAACAAAGTTAGAGTTATTCGATGATAGAACGTTGGTTGCCTCACCATTGAGTGTGTGATGGCTACGATAGGATGTCGCCCAGGCGCCGGAACGTTTACCTTGTCTTGCAAATGGATCTAGGTACCATAATCCGACATGCTCGCCGCTGGATAACTTAGTGACTTCCCAGACACTAACATCGGGATGGAAAACGGGCACTTTACCGTCCTCTACTGGGGTAAATTTGAAGTCAAACACTTCGCCGGCGACAAAAAACATGGCTTCTCTGAGTTTGTCTAACTGCAGATACTGTTTCACTTCATCCGAATTCAGGTCATATTTTGCTTTACGTACTTTCTCGGCATAAAAGCGATAGTCCCATGGTGCGATTGTGATGCCGGCATTTTCAGCATCCGCCACTGCCTGCATATCCGCGACCTCTTGCGCAACACGAGCAATCGCTGCCGGCCACACTGCGTTCATGAGTTCCATGGCATTATCAGGATGTTTTGCCATGCGCGTTTCAAGACGCCACTCTGCAAAATTATCATAACCCAGTAGAGCCACTCGCTCCTGTCGAAGGGCTAAGATTTGCTTGATGATTTCATTATTGTCGTACTCATCGCCGTTATCACCACGGTTGTAGTAATTATTCCAGACTTGTTCGCGTAGCCCTCTCTCAGTGGAGTAGGTTAAAAATGGGTCCATGGATGAACGCGTATTGGTAATCGCATAGGCATTCTCTTGTCCCCGCGCCTGTGCTGCCGACTTGGCTGCAGCGATGAAACTATCCGACAGTCCACCCAATTGCTTGTCGGTCAGATAGGTGACATAGCTTTCTTCATCATGAAGCACATTGTTGGCAAATTGTGTGGTCAACTTGGCCAATTCGGCATTGATTTCGGCATAGCGTAGTTTAGATGTCTCATCAAGTGCTGCACCATTGTGCGCAAAGCTTTGATAAGTAAGCTCCACCAGACGTTGCTGTTGCGGTGTCATGGATTGCATAGCATCTGATTCATACACTGCTTTGATGCGCTCAAACAGCGCAGTATTTTGAGTAATTTTAGAGGAATAGGCTGAAATTTCTGGCACTAATTTGCGTTGAATTTCGCGAAACTCCGGTGATGACACATTGGAACGCCAGATACCGTAATACACAAATACCCGGTCCAAATCACTGCCATTTTGCTCCAGCGCAACTATGGTGTTTTCAAATGTGGCAGGTTCTGGGTTAGCGGTAATGGCGTCTATTTCTTCCAGTGAGCGCGCCATGCCTACAGTCAGGGCTTCCTCGAGCTGCGTCAGATCCATGCTATCAAACGCTGGAACACCCTCATAAGGACCACCCCATGGCGCTAACAAGCCATTCACTTGAGTGGTGTCTGCAACTTCCACATCACTGCCTGTTGTGGATTCACTCTCAGCGGTTTCTGGCGCTTCGTTTTGTGAGCATGCGCCAAGGACAAAAAGGGCCAAGGCAGAGGCCAGTAATTTATTACTATACATACAACATTCCTACCTAAATTATGCGATTAATTATCGTCAGATACCTTATGCCAAATCCGCACTGTTCACAAGTGTCTGAGCCGGGAATTATCCATATTGTCCTATCCGGCCTACGGGGATGCGCTCTTGTCTGTTTTACTCGTGCGAGCGCCGATAAATAGGTGTGCAGACGGCGCTAAATCAGATAGAATTACAGCATTAAGTTCGGTGCAACCATATGCACCTTAAGCAAGCAAATATACAAATAAGCCGCGGCTGACCAAGGATTGGCCTGCATGCTATTAAAATAAGATTAATGCTATTAAAACAAATAAAATTCGTTGGGCTTAAAAGTTTCGTCGATCAAACGACGGTGCCATTCAAAAGTAACCTCACAGCCATCGTTGGCCCTAATGGCTGCGGCAAATCAAATATTATCGATGATGTCCGTTGGGTCATGGGCGAAAGTTCCGCCAAACACCTGCGCGGAGAGTCCATGAGCGATGTTATTTTCTCTGGCTCAGACACCCGTAAGCCGGTTGGCCAAGCCAGCATTGAACTAATATTCGATAACAGTGATGGCACAATTAGTGGCGAATACGCCGGTTATAATGAACTGGCCATCAAACGCCTTGTCACACGCGAGGGGCAATCGCAGTACTTTCTCAATGGCAATCATTGCCGCAAGAAAGACATTACCCACATCTTTTTAGGAACCGGTCTTGGGCCAAGAAGCTATGCCATTATTGAGCAGGGAATTATCAGCCGTCTGATCGAAGCCAAACCGGATGAATTACGAGTCTATATTGAAGAGGCAGCCGGTGTTTCGAAGTACAAAGAGCGCCGCAAAGAAACGGAGCGTCGGATCCGCCATACCCGTGATAATCTCGACCGCTTAAATGATATTCGCGAAGAGCTCGGTCGACAGCTCGCCCACCTGCAACGTCAGGCAAGGGCTGCCGAGCGTTATAAAACACACAAGGCAGAAGAGCGACAGCGCAAAGCAGAGCTGCTCGCGTTACGTTGGCAAGATTATAATAATCAACTTGAAGGTTACAAAGCCCAGCTACAAGACTCTGAGGTGCATTTGTCAGCGGCACAAGCAGATCTTCAGGCAGTGGATACTGCGATTGAAAAGGCTCGCATCAGCTCCAGTGAATTAACCGATGCATTTAACGAGGTACAGGCGCGTTATTATGGCGCGGGTGCTGATATTGCCGGACT
>CAZLIR010000102.1:0-7843 GCA_964559635.1 uncultured Enterobacterales bacterium | reverse complement strand
GCTTCTGCTTTTTCGAGGTTAGCGACAAAATCACCATCGAATCTGCTCAAGGTATCTTTCCAGTCAGCATCACCACGGGCAATTTCATCCAGATGTTCTTCCATCTCAGCGGTAAATCCATAATCCATCAGATCATCGAAGTTCTCATTCAGACGATCAGTGACGATTTCACCAATCTTTCGTGAATAAAAACGCCGTGATTCTAACTTGACGTAACCGCGATCCTGAATCGTAGAAATGATGTTGGCATAGGTTGAAGGTCGGCCAATACCGCGTTTTTCCAGCTCTTTAACGAGTGCCGCTTCACTGAATCGCGCAGGCGGTTTAGTAAAGTGCTGACTTGGATTAATTTTGATTAGAGACAACACATCGCCGATATTGAGATCGGGTAATTCTTTATCTTCGTCTTTCTTGCGCACGGGTGGTAGTACTTTTGTCCAACCATCAAAGCGCATCACTCGGCCACGGGTTGAGAGTGTATAGCCAGAGGCATTAACTAAAATTTTAGTCGAAGTGTATTGGGCGTTTGTCATTTGACAGGCAACAAACTGACGCCAAATGAGGTCGTATAGCTTCTGAGCGTCCGCCTCCATGCCGCTCAGAGAATCAGCTGAGCGACTCACATCGGATGGACGTATTGCTTCGTGCGCCTCTTGAGCGCCCTCTTTGCTGGAATAGTTTATTGCCTTAGCAGGCAGATACTGAGAGCCATAGTTATCATCAATAAAGCCTCGACAAGCATTCACTGCATCATTGCTCAGTGCGGTAGAGTCGGTACGCATATAGGTAATGTGGCCTGCTTCATATAGCCGCTGAGCGAGCATCATGGTCTTTTTGACGCCATAGCCTAAACGCGTGCTGGCGGCTTGTTGCAGCGATGAAGTGATAAAGGGAGCAGATGGCTTAGATTGCGTCGGGCGATCGCTGCGATCGGTGACTGTATAGGTCGAGTTATTCAGTATCTCAACCGCCGCCATGGCTTGCTGCTCATTGACAGGACGGAATTTTTCTCCCTGATACTTTTCCACCTGCATGTTGAATTCATTCTCAGAGTGTTTCAGATCCGCCATGATTTCCCAGAACTCTTCTGGAATAAAGGCGCGAATCTCGCGTTCTCGTTCAACGACTAATTTAACTGCCACTGACTGCACCCGTCCAGCGGATAAGCCACGGGCGATTTTCTTCCATAATAAGGGTGACACCATAAAACCAACCAGACGGTCAAGGAATCGACGCGTCTGTTGTGCATTGACGTAATTGGTGTCGAGGTCACCGGGCTTGTCAAACGCATCTTGAATCGCCGACTTGGTGATCTCATTAAATACCACTCGTTTAAAGCGCTGCTCATCACCTCCAATCAGTTCTTGCAGATGCCATGCAATCGCCTCACCCTCACGGTCTAAATCGGTCGCGAGATAAATCGCATCTGAATTAGCAGCAATTTTCTTAAGTTCTTTGACAACTTTTTCTTTACCAGGCAAAACACGGTAGTCCGCTTGCCAGTTTTTCTCAGGATAGATACCCATCCGCTTGAACAAGGCTTTTTGTGCTTGTTGTTTCTTGTAGGCGGCTTTCTTCTCGGGGCTCATTTTACGGGTGATTTGGCTTTGTTTAGCCCGTGCTTTGGGATCAACAGGGTCACGACTACCAGAGGTTGGCAGGTCTCGAATATGTCCCACACTTGACTTTACAACATAGTCTTTGCCCAAGTATTTATTGATTGTTTTGGCCTTGGCTGGCGACTCGACTATGACTAAAGACTTTCCCATATTTGCCCTAAATTATTTACTACATGTGTTAGCAGAGTGAGTGAAATCTGACGACTTTCACCGTTTGATGAAGGTGCATATATAGTGATTTGATCTCAGTTGGTCAAGGAAAATCTATTTAAATTTTTCTTAAACTCATCATCGGAGACTGCTGAAGAATACCTTTACTGGCCATATATCCTGCGCTCGTAATGAGCAAAAATCCACTCACAGGTCCAACAACCCAAACCCACCAATGAACACTAAACGGCAGTTCAAATACATAGTGATATAGCCCCCACGCCGTGAGCTCAGTACCGATGGCAGCCATTAGTCCAGCCATCAATGAAATTAGTCCAAACTCACTAATAATCGCCTGACGAAGGTAGCGCTTCGGTGCCCCGAGAGTCCTGAGTATCGTAGATTCGAAATTACGCACATCCATAGATGCCTGTACCGAAGCAAAAAGCACCATTAGTCCAGCAACCATCACAAACATTAAAACATATTCAACCGCGATACTGACCTGATCAATGACGCGTTGTATTTGCTCCATGATGGCATCTAATTCAATGAGTGTTGCGGCAGGAAATAAATCAATCATGTCAGGCAATAAGGCCTTCTCAGACTTAGACAAGTAAAAACTAGTCATCCATTCCGCGGGCAGTTCACTGATGGCATCGGAGGTGAAGATAATAAAGAAATTGGGTTTGAATGAATCCCACTTTACAGTTCGAAAACTGGTCACTTCACCCTGATATTCAAAGCCACCAGTTTTAAAACTCAAGATATCACCGATCTTGAGATTCCTTCGTTGCGCGAAGGTTTGCTCGAGACTCATGGCCGGCAGTCCGGATTGCGTCGTAGCTGGAGACCATTCGCCCTCAACTAACTCATTATGGCTCGGCATGGTTTCAGACCAACTGATATTGACCTCTCGTCGGATGCTGCCTCTAGCTGATTCGGGCAGAGACACACGGGAGCGGATCATTGGGAATAATCCGGCATGGCGAATATTATTCTTGGTAAAGTATTGCTCTAGTGGCTCTGTTTCAAAGCGTTCAATGTTGACAATAAAATGATTCGGTGTGTCCATATCAAGTTTAGCCTGCCAGGTATCCAGCAGATCATTTCGGAGCAATATCACCAGCATCATAATCAACATCGACAGGCCAAAAGCTAGGATCTGAATACGGCTGGCGCCGGAATGACGACTCACCTGTTTCACACCAAAATAGCTGGCACCGGAGAATAATTTGCCCAGTGATAAACCGAGCTTAACAAATAATTGCGCCACACCGGTGAATACCACAGAAACTGCAATACCCGCTCCCAATAAGTTTATGACCAGACGGATATCGGTTGTTTGCCACCACATGATTAAACCGAGTGAGAAGACCGTTAATCCATAAGTCACATAAGAGCTCATGGTCATCGGCGTAAGATCTTTGCGAAGTACTCGCAGTGGCGCGACTTTGCCGAGACGGATCAAAGCTGGCAAAGCAAACCCAACTAATGCCGATAACCCAGTTGCAATCGCAACCAGAAACCCAGAAATGCCCGGTGTAGGTAGATTGGGCGGCAATATGGGTTGCATGAGACTGACCAGTCCCATATGAATGACATAACCGAGTATCCCGCCGATGATACTTGTCGAAAGTCCGATTAGCATGAGGTTATAGCCATAGATTTTTAGCACATCGCTTTGTTTGCAACCAAAACATCGCAACATGGCAGCGTGGTCGAAATGGTGCTCAGCATAGCGATTGGCAACCATAGCGATGGCGATTCCTGCGAGCATTAAAATAGCCAAACTGGCGAATCCCAGAAACGATTCTGCTCGTTGTAAGGTGCGCTCTAATCTGGGCACACCACTGCGGGCACCCACCTGACTCCAGGTACGATTGCTGTTGTCCTTGAACCACACACTATATTCTTCAATGGTCTGACGTTCGCCTACCAGATGATATTGCCAGTTAACCCGACTGCCCTCCTGCAGCACCTCTGCTTTAGGCACATCGGCCATGTTCATTACCAGCCGTGGCAGGAAATTTAGTAAGCCGCCGCCGCGACCAGGCTCTGGTTCAATAATTCCGGTGACTGCAAACTCAGCCACGCCGACTTCAACCATGTCGCCATAGTTCAGGTTCAGTTTACGAAACAAGGTCGCATCGACCCATACTGATCCCGGATTGGGCGGACTGTTAACCGCTTGTGACGATTCATCAGCTCTGGTGAGGTTTAAGGTACCTTTGAGTGGATAAAAGGTATCCACAGCACGGACGCTGGATAATTGAAAGCCATTTTCAGTTGAGGCAATCGAGGGGAATACCAGGGTGTTAGAAACTTCAAGCCCACGACTTCTCGCTTCATCAATCCAACTGGGGTCGGCTTCTCGTGGTCCTGATATTTGCAGGTCAGCACCGATAAAACGTGACGTTTCTTCCTGCATCGCTATTTCGACACGATCACTGAAAAAGTTAATCGAACTGACGGCAGCGACCGCCACGATTAGTGCGGCTATTAAGACCTTTAATTCTCCACCACGCCAATCACGGAGGAATAAGCGAAACACCAGTGACCACATATTATTGCACCATTGTTCCGGCTTCGAGCACGATTTGCTGCTGACATGATTTAGCCAAGCCATCATCGTGGGTCACTAAAATAAGGGTAGTTTGTTGTGATTTGTTCAGATCAAATAATAGCTCAGCCACGTGAGAGCCTGTCTTGGTATCTAGATTGCCAGTCGGTTCATCGGCAAACAGTATTTTGGGTTGACTGGCGAATGCTCTAGCAATGGCCACCCGCTGTTGCTCTCCACCGGATAGTTGCTTTGGGTAGTGCGTTAAACGATGCGACAATCCGACCTGATCGAGCAATTGGTTGGCTGTTTTACGGGCATTACTGTCACCTTTCAATTCAATCGGCAGCATGACATTCTCTATTGCTGTCAGCGACTCTAATAAATGAAATGATTGAAATACAAAACCAACATGAGCGGCTCTGAAGTCTGCCAGGTCATCCTCTGATAATGACTCAATGGCTTGGCCGCTAATGTTCACCGTACCAGTGCTAGGTCGATCCAGACCTGCGAGCAAACTTAATAAGGTCGATTTACCCGATCCCGATTCGCCGGTAATCGCGACAGTCTGACCCGATTCGATATTGAAGTTAATATCATGAAGAATCTGTAGCGGCCCTTCCTGCGTAGTGACTGTTTTTGAGAGATTTTGTACTGTAATCATAGATAATTTAATGTGCTGCTTTAGTTGAAATTGCGCTTTACAATGACCAGATATGTCTAGTCCCATTAACTACGAAGGATACCATCGCATGGTTCAATCGTTTTTCAAAAAAATGTTACTGAGTTTGTTATTGCTTAATGCAGTAACTTATCTTGCCAGCGAGCCAACAACCAAAGTCATGGTATTTGGCGATAGTCTCAGTGCGGCCTATGGCATTCCTGCAGAATATGGGTGGGTTAAGCTTTTACAAGAGCACCTAGAAAAAAATGACTATTCGGTCGAAGTGATTAATGCCAGTATATCAGGCAATACCAGTGGTAATGGCCTAACTCGGATCGCAAAAGACCTAGCCACCCATAGCCCCGATATTCTTATCCTGGAGTTGGGTGGTAATGATGGTTTACGCGGACATCCACCGGCACGGCTGAAAAGTAATCTGAAAAGAATGATCGAAATATGCCAAAGCAACAATGTCGAGGTATTACTCGTCGGTATGCAACTGCCACCGAGTTATGGCAAACGCTATACCACAGCTTTCGCCAATATATATCCTGCATTAGCAGAGGAAATGAAGGTGCCCTTAGTGAAATCATTTATCGACACTGTGGGCGTTGACTCAGAGTTAATGCAAGACGACCGTATTCATCCCAACGAAAAAGGCCAGCCACTACTTTTAAATAGCGTCTGGCCCGAACTCAAAGCGATGTTAGATGATTAGTGGTCGTGGTTAGCCAAAACCTCAGCGACCGCTTTATCAAAACAATCCATCGCTTCATTAATTTCATCTTCAGTGATGTTCAGCGGTGGTGCCATGCGAATAACGCTCGGACCCGCCACAAGGATCATCAAGCCATGGTTAACCGCTGCGGTCAGAAATAATCTCGCCTGGCCGTGCCATTCTTCTTTCAATGCACAACCGATGAGTAATCCTCGCCCACGAATTTCAGAGAACACCTGATACTTTTCATTGATCGCATGGAGACGTTCATCGAATAAAGCACGCTTGTGCTTAACCTGATCAAGAAAACCTGGTGCAGTAATAATATCAACCACCTTACTGGCAACACGACACGCAAGAGGATTACCACCATACGTGCTGCCGTGGGTACCAACCACCATCGCATCGGCTACTTTCTTAGTAGTCAGCATGGCACCAATTGGGAATCCGCCGCCTAACGCTTTGGCCGATGTCAGAATATCAGGAACAATCGGTGTGCCCATGTAGGCATACAAGTCGCCTGTGCGTCCCATACCCGTCTGAACTTCATCGAATATCAATAAGGCATTGTATTTATCACACAGCGCACGTACGCCCTTATAGAAGGCCTCGTCACCATTGATAATTCCACCTTCGGCCATGATGGGTTCCATCATAACTGCACAGGTTTTATCAGACATGGTCTGCTCAAGGATTTCCAAATCATTAAAAGGTATATGCGTAATCCCCGGCGGTAATGGCTCAAATCCTTGGGTATATTTCGGTTGCCCGCCGACAGACACAGTGAATAGTGTTCTGCCATGGAAACTATTATTAAAGGCGATTATCTCGGTTTTATCCGGACCGAAATGGTCTTTAGCGTATTTACGCACTGTTTTCAAAGCTGCCTCATTAGCCTCACCACCTGAGTTGCAGAAAAACACGCGCTCAGCAAACGTATGATCAATCAACTTTTGCGCTAACTCGAGTGCTGGCTCATTAGTCCAGACATTAGAGACATGCCAAAGCAGATCGGCCTGGTCCTTTAGCTCGGCAACTAATTCTGGATGGCAATGACCTAGGCCATTAACTGCAATACCACCAGCAAGGTCCAGATAACGGCGATTTTCGGTATCCCAGACTTCAGTACCAAGACCTTTAGCAGGGACGACAGCAGATGGGTTATAATTGGGCATCATAACCTCATCAAATGTACTACGATTCAACTCTTTCATAAGCTATGTTATTGTTTTGTATGTTTGGTGGTATCTTGGCGCTTTTGGACGCCAATTACCAGACAAGAATAATAAAAATATGATGTTTTTTGCATCAGGGAATCCGAATTAAATGAATATAATCCGCCCCGCCAGTTTCGACGACGTAGATGGTCTGTATGAGCTTGCTAGCAAAACAGGTCCGGGTCTGACAACACTGCCAGAAGACAGGCAATTACTGGAGGACAAAATTGAGCAGTCCAATAATGCCTTTGTCGATGGTATTGCTGTTCCGGGACTTGAGTACTATTTCTTTGTGCTTGAGGATACCAACACCGGCACCCTAGCTGGCACGAGTGCATTGGCAGCAACGGTAGGGCTGGATGAGGCCTTTTATACCTATCACGAAGGAACCACTGTCCATTCGTCACGAGAACTAGGTGTTCACAACGTCATCAACACCCTATATCTGGGCAATGACTACACTGGCGTGACAGAAATATGCACCCTATTTCTAGACCCTGCCTTCAGAAAAGACGGCAACGGCTCACTTTTATCGCGCGCTCGATTTATGTTCATAGCACTGCACATGAAGCGTTTTGCGCCGAAAATTATTGCCGAACTACGGGGAGTTTCTGACGAAAATGGCCGCTCACCCTTCTGGGATGCCTTGGGGAGCCATTTTTTCTCCATGTCATTTCTGGAAGCTGACGCCTTAAGTGGTGAGGGTAAAAATCAATTCATTGCTGAGTTAATGCCTAAATACCCTATTTATCTCCCGCTTCTGCCTGAGGAAGCGCGAAAGGTGATTGGTCAGGTTCATCCGCAAACGCGGCCGGCTCTGGCACTCTTAGAGAAAGAAGGATTTGAGTACAAGCATTACGTCGATATATTTGATGCTGGTCCGACAATTGAGGTTATGACACAAAACGTGAC
>CAZLIR010000101.1:0-7910 GCA_964559635.1 uncultured Enterobacterales bacterium | reverse complement strand
TATAAATACTTGGCTCGACCATGGCCACCTAAAGCTTGCCAACCGGGCTGTGCTGCGCGCGCAGCAGCTACTGCCTTATTTAAGTTTTCTTCCGAGGTTTGAGTAACCTTACCCAAAACCTCGCCCGTTGCTGGATTTTTGCTGTCGAAGTGACCATCGGCTTGATTTACCCACTCACCATTGACATAAATGCCAAAGCCATCGGCATGAGAGTCTAACCAAGCTTGTACTGTGGCATTAGCTTCTGGGGCTGGTCCGTAATTCATTGTTTTAAAAATCTCTTGTGTGTTCATCAGCTTCGCTCGTATTGTTCTTTTTTATCCCATTGGGTGGCGATAACTGGCGGAGTAGGAGCCAGTCGCCTGATGTTCAAGTTGTCGCTCAATATCACCCAGTAAACTGGAGGCACCGAAACGAAACAGATTTGGATTAAGCCAGTCATTGCCCAATTCTTCCTTAATCAGGATGAGGTAGTTCAGGGCAACTTTCGCAGTGCTAATGCCGCCGGCAGGCTTGAAACCAACCCGATAGCCCGTGGCTTCAAAATAATCACGGATCATGCGGCACATAACTAGCGATACCTCTGGCGTGGCATTGGTTGCTTCCATACCTGTAGAAGTCTTGATGAAGTCACTGCCCGCCATCATGGCAACCATCGAGGCTTTGGCGACATTATTTAACGTGCTAATATCGCCGGTACCCAGAATAGTTTTCATATGAGCTGAGCCACAGGCTGCTTTGAATTCTTTAATTTGCTCATAAAGTGCCTGCCACTGCCCCGTCAGGACGAGCCCACGGCTGATCACAATATCGATTTCAGTGGCACCTGCTGCGACAGAATCTTTAATCTCTTCGAGTCGTGTTGGTGAACTTGATTGACCCGCAGGAAAACCGGTCGATACCGCAGCAACTGGTATGTCGGTGCCTTTGAGGGCATCGACAGCAGTCTTGATGAGATCATGATAGACACATACCGCACCGGTGGTAATCCCCAGTTCCTCGATACCCAGCGCTTTTTGAATGTCGCGACGGATGGGGTTCATAGCCTTATCACACAGGCGCTGAACTTTAGAATCGGTATCCTGTGGCGATAGTGTGGTCAAATCCATACAACTGATGGCTTTCAATAGCCAGGCTGTTTGCCATTGTTTTTTAATCGAGCGGCGGCTACCCAGTGAGCTTGTGCGTGCCTCTATGGCACTTCGATTAATCGTGATCGATTCAATCAAACTCAGATCTAAGGGAATGCCCGGATTATGCGCTTCAAGTGAATCATCGCCAATGGGAATGATGGTGGCGCTTTGCGAGTTTTCCTGTTGCATATTAGTTAATTTTCTTTCGTTTTATAGTGGCGGTTAATTATCAACTGCGAATTATAGCCATTATTGCTGTGGCTTGGGGGAGTTTTGTGCTGTTATAGCTAAAAATTTGGTCTAATTCAGCGGAAATCATCGTTGCATCCTGTTCAGATTGCGCATGAATCTGCAAAACAGGCTGATCTGGACCAACTGTATCTCCGATGGCTTTAATCTCACTGAAGCCAACACTGTAATCAATGGTGTCTGTACTTTTTCGCCGTCCACCACCGAGTGAGATGATGGCGTTACCCAGCGCTCGACCATCAATAGCGGTCAGATAGGCCGATTCTTTGACCTTGGCGTAGTAGGGCACGATAACATTGGCCTTTGGTAAACTGGTTTGATAATGCTCAGAAATTGCCTCAGGACCACCGAGTGCCGAGACCATGTCGTTGAATTTCTGTAGCGCAGCGCCCGAGTCTAATGCTTGCGTCAACGTCGCCTTGGCATTCTCAATTGAGTCATATTGATCATAATTCACGAGTAATTCTGCCGCGAGGCTCATCGTCACTTCATACAACCGGGCATTGCGGTTCTTACCTGACAGAAATTCAATGGACTCGACTACTTCAAGTGCATTCCCCATGGTTTCGCCAAGTACCTGACTCATATCGGTTAAACAGGCGCTGGTCTTAACCCCATAGGCATTACCGACCTGCACCAGATGATTACCCAGAGTCTCAGCTACCTCGAGGGTGTCATTAAATGAACCACTACCGACTTTGACATCAATGACCAGACTATCCAGACCAGCGGCAATTTTCTTCGATAAAATCGAGGCCGTAATCAGGGGTATTGATTCCACTGTAGCGGTCACATCGCGTATGGCATAGAGGGATTTATCCGCCGGAGCCAGATCACTGGTCTGACCCACGATGGCACAACCAACCGCTTTAACCACCGCGCGGAATTGTTCGATATTCGGCTGGGTGTTGTAGCCCTTGATTGAATCCATTTTATCCAGAGTACCGCCGGTATGACCTAGCGAGCGGCCAGATATCATAGGTACATAACAGCCACAGGCGGCCAGCAGGGGCGCGATGATCAAGCTCACCTTATCACCCAGACCACCGGTTGAATGCTTGTCGACGATCGGACCATTAAGACCGGCATCAGACCAATCCAGTTGAGTTCCTGAATTGAGTAAACATTCGGTTAGTATTTTAGTCTCTGACAAACTCATGCCATTAAAGAACACACTCATGGCAAAGGCGGCAACTTGAGAGGGGCTGACAGACTCATCCATCATGCCGTTGATAATATGCTCAATTTCTATTTTATTAAGTGGGGATCCGTCCCTTTTTTTGCGTATGATTTCCTGAGTTAGCATTGATTTATTCTTCTAGAGCCAAATATAAGAGCACATATACTAGAGCATAAAATGCGTAATTCAAGGTAATTGTGAGTAATACACAGCCATGCAGAGACAAATCATTAATTACACCGAACTGGCACAACAATTAGCCGGTTTATTTGCTGATGAGCGCCACTGGTTAACTAATCTGAGTCAATTCAGTGCCTTCATTAATGAGGTCATGGAGGACATCAACTGGGTTGGATTTTATCTCGTTCATACTGAGCAGTCACTCAAACTTGGACCATTTCAGGGTCGGGTTGCTTGCGTCGACATTCCGTTTGGCAAGGGGGTATGCGGTGCAGCTGCCGCCACAGGTAAAGTACAGCGTGTAGATGATGTACATCAGTTTGCTGGCCACATCGCCTGTGATGCGCGATCACAATCAGAGCTCGTGATCCCGCTCTACAGCGGTGAACAGTTTTTAGGTGTTTTAGATATTGATAGCCCGAGTTTGGGGCGTTTTTCCGACGCCGATGCTGAAGGTATGTCTGATTTAACGCAGATCCTCCTCAGTGGTACTGACTGGCCTGCTTCATTCGTCTGATCTTCGTAAGCGATCATGTAACCTAAGCTAGGGTGCAGGAAGTCGTTGACTGTATGCCCGCTTTTTCATACTGTGGTAGTAAATAACGAGATAACCGCTTATGAAAAAACTCACCATAATTCTGTTAGTTAGTTGCGTAACTTTCGTGGCTTTCTCCGCTCTGGTTCAAGCCGATGAGGCGGCTTCGCCTAACTATGACATCATTATCGAAAATGGCTTAATTATCGACGGTAGTGGCGCTGCTGGATATGCGGCTGATATTGCCATCAGCGGCGATACCATCACGGCCATAGGCGATTTATCAACTGCCAAGGCCAACAGACGACTGGATGCCAAAGGCCATATAGTATCTCCCGGGTTTATTGACCTGCACTCACATTCAGATCGTAATATTCTCGACCGCCCTGATGCCACCAATAACATTACACAGGGTGTCACCACCTTACTGGGTGGTAACTGCGGTGGCAGTCCGGTGGATATGGCCAAGTTCATGGCTGATCTCGAAGCGGCAGATTTAGGCGTAAACATGGCGATGTTGATCGGCCACAACAGTATTCGCCGTAAGGTCATGCAACGTCAGAATCGCCACGCCACAGGTGCTGAAATGCAACAGATGATCGGTCTTGTTAATGAGGCGATGGATGCCGGGGCATTTGGGATCTCCACCGGTCTGATCTACATTCCGGGTGCCTACTCACCACCAGAAGAAACGCAAACACTGGCCTCAGTGGTGCATAAACACGGTGGGTTCTACGCCAGTCATATGCGTAATGAAAGCAAGCAGGTGCTTGATGCGGTCCGTGAAACCGTGGAGGTGAGCCGTAAGACCGGGATTGGCGTGCATATTTCTCATCATAAGGCAGCGGGACCAGGCGCATGGGGCATGAGCAAACAAACGCTGGCGTTAATCGATGAGAGTCGAGCAGCTGGCCTTGATGTCACACTGGACCAATACCCCTATACTGCATCGAATACCAATTTAGGGGTGTTGTTTCCATCCTGGGCTTTGGCTGGTGGTAAAGAGGCCTTTATGAAGCGCATGAATGATCCACAGATGCGGCAAAAGATTAAGGCTGAAATAATCGATATCATTCTCACACAGCGTGCCGGCGATGAACTCTGGCGGATTCAGATCAGCCGTTACAATACCAATCCTGAATATGAAGGCAAAACCTTTGCTGATGTGCTCAAGGCGCGTGGATTGCAACCTACCGTGGAGCAGGGGGCTGAGTTAGCCATTGAAATGCAAATGGCCGGTGGCGGTCGGGGTATCTACCACAATATGAATGATGAGGATGTTGAGCGTATTATGCGTCATCCGCAGACCGCAATCGCCTCGGATGGTTATGGCGTTAAGTGGCAGTCAGGTAATCCGCATCCCCGCAGTTATGGCACTTATCCGCGCTCATTGGCAATGTATGTGCGCGATAAAGGCATATTAACCATTGAGCAGGCGGTACAAAAGATGACCACAATACCGGCACAGCGCATGAAACTGAGCGACAGAGGACAACTGAAGGTTGGCTTGAAAGCGGACATTGCGGTGTGGGATCCTGAGACAATACAAGACCGGGCCACCTTCACTGATCCGCATCATTATTCAACCGGTATGAAATATGTCATAGTCAATGGCGTTACTGTGTTGAGTGAAGGTATGATGACCGAAAATCGTCCGGGAATACCGCTAAAATTCGCACAGCGATAGAAATAAATAAGGAATCATCATGCTCATTGCGACATCTAGCTGTCTGTTGGGAAATAAAGTCAGGTATGACGGCTCATCTAAGAACAACAAGTTTATCCTGCGTGAACTGATTGACTACTGTGATTTCGAGGCTATCTGTCCCGAGGATCTGGCATTTGGTACGCCGCGTCCGACCATTCAAATTGACTTGGGTGCCGACAAGAACAATCCGCAATATCGCGCAGTAGTGAGCAAAACCGGTGAGGATGTGACAGACCCCTTATTGGTTGCCATCAACAAGGAGTTGGAGCGACTGAAAACGTTACCCATCGCAGGTATTATTCTGAAATCCAAATCCCCAAGTTGTGGCTTGGGCTCATGTCGTTACTATCGTAATGGTGCAGTGGTTGAACGTAGTCATGGTTTGTTCGCTAAGGCCTGTGTCGAGGCATTTCCCGAGTTGCCTATCGAAGAGGAGGCTCGCTTGAATGATGCCTGGCTGCGGGAAAATTTTGTCATGCGGATATTTGCCTATGAGGCCATGCGAGAGCTCGCGGCAACCATCACTGGCTATCATGAGTTGGTTGATTTCCACACTAACTATAAATTTCTGCTGCAATCCAAGCACGAGTTGAACTATCGTGAATTAGGCAATATTGTGGCTAACCATGACAAGTTATCGCTCGAGGACGTGGTGACCAGATACCAGTCACTGTTCAACCAAACCATTGCCGAGCGCAGTAGTATCAAAAAGACCACCAATGTGCTCGAACATATGCTGGGATTTTTCAAGAAGGACCTTGATACTGAGGATAAAGCGCATATTCTTGGCTTAATGGATAAGTACCGTGAGAAAACAATTCCTCTGGTTGCCATCACTGAGGTATTCAAACTTTTTGCAAAAAAGTACGACAAGACCTTTCTGTTGCGGCAATGTTTCTTAAATCCTTATCCTGAATCACTGGCATTGCGAAGTAATATCCTCGCTGGACGCTAACAGGAACCCATTGTTATGACCAAGTATAAAGAACTCACGCCACAAGAAGAATTTGTGATCATCCATAAAGGTACTGAACGACCTTTCAGTGGCTATTTTAACGATTTTGAGGGTCAAGGCACTTACGTCTGTAAGCAGTGTCAGACACCATTGTATAAATCTACCGATAAGTTTCACAGTGGCTGTGGCTGGCCAAGTTTCGATGATGAAATCCCCGGAGCCGTTAAGCGCGAGACCGATGCAGATGGACGGCGTACCGAAATTCTTTGTGCCAATTGTAATGGCCATCTTGGACATGTTTTTGAGGGGGAATTTCTCACCCCGAAAAATACCCGTCATTGTGTTAATTCCATATCCCTGGATTTTATCGAAGATGAAACCTGATAAGGCAGAGCAGATGGCCGAATTACTCGCGCCAATTCATGCATTTCTGGCCTGTGATACACCCGATGAATGGATTGCTCAGGCATTAGAGAACCTGGATGAACTGCTGATTGACCATGCGAATTGTGAAAAAAAGGCCGCTGGTACCGCATTGAGCCTGATGTTCCGTTACACCCATCATCCGGACCTACAGATGAAGATGTCGAAGCTCGCGCGCGAAGAATTACGTCATTATGAGCAGGTGCTTCAGATCCTAAAAAAACGCAATATTACCTATCGTCCGTTATCAGCCTCACGCTATGCTTCAGGGCTCGGAGAGCAGATGGCCAAAAGGGACCCGGAGCAGTTAATTGATAAGCTCATCATGGGGGCCTTTATTGAGGCACGTTCATGCGAGCGTTTCGCAAAATTGGCGCCACACCTGGATGCCGATCTTGAGAAATTCTATGTCTCTCTACTGAAATCAGAGAGTCGACATTATCAAGATTACCTCAATCTGGCACAGCAATATGCGGATAGCGATATCAGTGACAGAGTAAATCATTTTCGTACTACAGAAGCACAATTGATCCAGTCGCAAGACACCAGTCTCCGTTTTCATAGCGGCCCATTAAGGGCATAATAACGCCTGAGCCACAGTGCAAAAATCATCGCCAAATAGAGCTTATTTTGCTATGATGCGCCCTGATTTAACCTTTACGTAAACGTAAACCTTTAAAATTCATCTAAGTTTTGTGAGTGTTTTTACCATGACCGCCAATCCGCCAAACAATACTCAGCCGTTCCGAGTGGTTACCTCGGCCTCATTATTCGATGGCCATGATGCTGCTATTAACATTATGCGCCGCCTGATCCAGGCACAGGGTGTTGAAGTAATCCACCTGGGCCACAACCGCTCAGTCGATGAAGTGGTCCGTGCTGCGATTCAGGAAGATGCCGATGCCATTGCCCTCTCTTCTTATCAGGGTGGCCATATGGAATATTTCCGTTATGTGGTCGACAAGCTGAAAGAGTACGATGCCTCGCATATCAAAATCTTTGGTGGTGGTGGTGGAACCATTACGCCAGAAGAGGCCGCGGAGTTACATGAATATGGTGTGACTCGAATTTATCATCCCAATGATGGTATGAAGATGGGTTTGGTCGAAATGATTCAGGATTTGGTGAATCAAATTGATACGAAGACATTTTCTGGTGCCTGGTCAGAGCAATTTGAGCGACGCTTAGCGCAGGAGCTGACAGCCATTGAGGAAAATGCCCTGAATGAGACGGATATTGCGCCACTGAAAGCGAAATGGGAAGCTGCACCGAAGGCCCCTGTGGTTGGCTTGACTGGTACTGGTGGTGCCGGCAAGAGTAGTGTCACCGATGAACTCTTACTACGCTTTCTAAGCAATTATCCTGATAAGAAAATAGCCGTTTTAGCGGTTGATCCAACCCGCCGTAAGACCGGTGGTGCTCTATTAGGCGATCGTATTCGCATGAATTCGTTACGCTCACATCAGATCTTTATGCGCTCGGTAGCGACACGTCGTCAGCACCTGGCGACCTCAGAAATGCTCAAAGACATGATCGCCTGTTTACGT
>CAZLIR010000100.1:1185-7915 GCA_964559635.1 uncultured Enterobacterales bacterium | reverse complement strand
TGCGACAGTAAATGCGCATCCAACCATCGATGATATTGATAGCCCTCGAATCCCAGTCAACTTCATTGGCCCGCAGACCAATGACAGACAGAGCTACAATGACTAGAGTGATTAGGGTTATACCGATAAGCCATTCCATTTACTGGGCTCCTAACCATATTAAACTGGCCATCCGTCCGGTCTGATTTTCACGACGATAGGAATAAAATAAGTCAGATTCAGCATAGGTACAGAAATTACCCCCTGAGATATCGGTAATACCCAGATGATGCAATCGAAGGATTGCCAGTTGATAAATATCTGCCATAAATTTTCCTGTGTTATGACTCTCTGTGAAACAGTGATTTGCGCTGGCATGCTTGGTTATAAAAGCATCTCTCACCTCGGGACCCACCTCGAAAGCTCGAGGACCAATGGCTGGCCCTAACCAGACTTTGATTGTATCAGGCGTTCCGGGAAGTGCGGCAACAGTATATTCAATAATGCCATCTAACAAGCCACGCCATCCAGCATGCGTGGCAGCCACTGATTCAGGATTAGACTGATACATTAACAGCGGTAAGCAGTCAGCTGTCATGACAGCACAGACAAGATGATTGAGTTCAGTCCATGAAGCATCACCATTCTTATCAGTATTTTTATCTGTCACATGAATGACCCGAGTGCTGTGTGTTTGGTTCAACCAATAAGGCTCTGAGGGTAGCAACCAGTCCCGCTTCAGTATCTTCCGGTTAGATTGCACAGATTCTTCATCATCGCCAACGTGATGAGCCAGATTAAACGTATCAAAAGGTGATTTACTGACACCACCCATGCGCGAGGTTGAGAGTGCTTTGACATGATCCGGCACGTCCCAATCTGGGAGCAAAATATTCATTTTATCCGACATCTTGTGATCCCTCATTATGGAGTATATCCATGAGATGCTGGAAATCATGGGGACGCTCTACCTGCCATTGGATCGATTTTTTAGAACTCGGATGAATTAACGATAATCTTTTGGCATGCAAGGCCTGACGCTTGAATGAATGGAGTGCATCTTTAAGCGCATCGGAGCATCCTTTAGGTAATCGAACGCCTTTACCATAGACAGGGTCACCAACAATGGGATGTTTATGGTAACTCATGTGCACCCGGATCTGATGTGTTCGTCCGGTTTCTAAAAACACATCGAGTAAACTGAAATCAATGAACTTTTCGGCGACACGGAAATGCGTCACCGATGTTTTACCGTTGGCCACCACCGCCATCTGCAAGCGATTACGTGGATTTCTGCCAATGGGCTGGTCGATGGTAGCCCCGGCAATAATGTGGCCATATACTAAACACTCATACTGTCGCTCAACACTGTGACTTTTTAGCTCGTTTACCAGCCAGTTCTGTGCGGATAAGGTTTTAGCAACCACCATTAAACCACTGGTGTCTTTATCCAATCTGTGAACGACACCCGCGCGCGGGATCGCCTCTAATTCAGGCAGATAGTGCAGCAGGCCGTTTACCAAGGTGCCATCATAGTTCCCGGCAGCAGGATGAACGACTAGATCAGCCGGCTTGTTAATGACTAATATTTCGTCATCTTCGAAAATGATATCCAGAGGAATTTCTTGCGCTGTCCAATGCACTTCCGATTGCATGTGGGCGTTAATTATGACGGACTCCCCACCAAAAACTTTCTGCCGGTTATCTGTAACAATCTTTTCTGCAATCTGAACATAGCCCGCTTTTATCCACTGCTGTAGACGACTTCTTGAATAGTCAGGAAATGTGCGTGCCAGTGCCTGATCAAGCCGCTCGGAGGCCTTTTCAACAATCAATTTACCTGTCAGGTCAATTTGGTCCATAAGTTTGCAACAAATTTTATTCGGAACTATACGCTCTGTGAGCTGTCATGTAGAATGCGAGTTTGAATTTTAACAATGAATTATCTGTGACTTCTATGAAGTTTTTACTTTTGTTACCACTATTATCGGTTTTGTTCTTAACGGCTTGTTCAACTACCTCTGAGCAAGACAAGTTCGAGACTTACCCTGAGCTTGATGCCCGAGAACTATATCAGGCTGCTCAAACATCACTCATGGCAGGCAACTTCACGGGTGCTGTTCGACGTCTTGAAGCGCTGGATCTGAGATATCCCTTTGGCGCATACTCACAGCAGTCGCAGCTCGACCTGATTTATGCCTATCACAAACTAGGTGACACCGAGAATGCGCTTACAACTATCGATCGCTTTATTCGACAGAATCCTCGTCATCCTAATGTTGATTATGCCTACTACATGAAGGGGTTGGTGAAGTTTAATGATGAGACCAGTTTTCTGGAGAATCTATTTGCTGCCGATCTGAGTCAACGAGATGCCTCAAGTGCCCGAGAGGCCTTTGAACACTTCTCGGAGTTAATGCGCCGTTTCCCAGAGAGCAAATATGCTGCTGATGCGCGTCAGCGGATGATTTATCTTCGCAACCGCCTGGCTGAGTATGAAATTCATGTGGCACGCTTCTACATGAGCCGTGAAGCCTATTTAGCAGCAGCTAATCGTGCCAAATACGTGGTTGAGCATTTTCCTCAGACACCCGCTGTGAAAGATGCATTATCGATAATGATCACTGCTTACGATTTACTGGAAATGTCTGATCTGGCTGAGCAGACTAGAAAAGTACTGCAACACAACTACAGTAATACAACAGGCGCCTAATACCGCGATAGCGAGCTGATAAATTAGCTCGCTTTCAACAGCTATACAGCTTCTTCGTTCTCTTCTCCCGTGCGGATACGAATTGCACGTTCGACATCGGTAATAAAAATCTTTCCATCACCAATTTTACCGGTTTTCGCGACGCTTACGATTTTCTCAATACAGTCATCTACCTTTGCATCTTCCAAAACAATCTCTAGTTTTACTTTAGGAAGGAAATCGACCATGTACTCTGCGCCACGATAAAGCTCGGTGTGTCCCTTTTGTCGACCAAAGCCCTTAACCTCAGAAACCGTCATACCATTTATACCTATTTCTGATAGCGCCTCACGCACATCATCAAGTTTAAATGGTTTGATAATCGCTTGTATTTTTTTCATAGGATAAACCCATCCAGATAGTTAACTATTTACCACCACGAGCATAGTGTATGTTGCCAACAATATCTACTTAGTTTTGTTGATTGAAAGCGAATCTAATTCACACAATGGTTCTGCAGTCATGCTAAGCTAAGCGTATGAAAATAATAAGCTACAACATGAGCAGTGGAGCCTTTGCTAATCGATGAAAGCAACTCATGATTTCATTAAAGGAGAATTTCAAGAATACCTCTGGCGTGCTCTGCAGGTTTTCAACATTTATCGTTTGGTGCTAACAACGAGTCTCATCGTTTTTTACCAATTTGGTATTTCACCTAAACAACTGGGCCCAGGTAATGCTGAATTGTATGAATGGGTCATTGCGCTGTACTTCGTATTCGCTCTGATTGTCATTGGCTTACTATTTTTACGTAAACCTGAATACAAAGCCTCGGTAGTGGTTCAGCTGACGCTGGACATCGTTGCCATCACCGTTATCATTTATGCCTCTGGTGGTCTCAACACCGGGCTCGGTGTACTACTTGCCGTTTCTGTCGCAGTATCGAGCTTACTTATCGGAAGCCGTAAGGCAGCAGCAGTGCCAGCGGCGGCTACACTGGCTTTATTCGGTCAAGCATTTTATGCCTATTTTAGTAATAAGACAGCGATTGAATTCACCTCGATATCGTTTCTCGGGGCATCCTTTTTTATCATATCTTTTCTCAGTTTGGCACTCGCGAAACGGCTCTATTACTCAGAGCGTGCGGCACTGGAATCACAGGCTGATCTGGCTACGATGCAGGCAGTAAACCAAGACATCATTCAGACTCTGAATTCTGGCGTATTGGTGGTCAATGAGAATCTAGTGGTACAAATGATGAATGATTCTGCGTGGCGCATTTTAGGTATGCCCGAGAGTGTGGATATGCAGTCATTAAGTGACGTTAACCATGACATATTCTTAGCGACAGAGCAGTGGTTATCGCAATCCTACACACAGCCCATACTTATTAAGATACAAGCCAATAGTACCGAGTTACAGCTGAGCTTTAAGAAACTGGGCACAAAAAATCATAATTTGATTCTAATATTTCTGGATGACACCTCAAAGCTGACCCAACAGGCACAGCAGATGAAATTATCATCTCTAGGTCGGCTCACTGCCAGTATTGCCCATGAGATTCGCAACCCCTTAGGGGCGATTAGTCATGCCGCACAACTGTTAAATGAGTCCGAGGAGATTGATACTGATGACAAGGATCTGTGCCAGGTTATTATGCGTCATTCAACGCGTATGAATTCCATCATAGAAAACGTCCTTAATTTGTCACAGCGCAGACCACCACAGCAGGAAGAAATTGATTTAGGGGCTCTGCTAGAATCAGTAGCCAATGATATTTGTCAGCACTACACATCAAAGTCCATAGTCACCGTGGAGCTCGAACCCAATCCTATTCGAGTGCGCTTCGATCGCAGCCAATTAATTCAGGTAGTAAATAATCTGAGTGAAAATGGGCTACGATATTCTGAGCAGGAAACGGGTGAGCCGAGTTTGATGATTCATGGGGGATTAGAGTATCCGTCCGGCAGTGTATATCTGGACATTATTGATAATGGCCCAGGGATTGACTCTGAGGCACAAGATAAGATTTTTGAGCCGTTCTTTACCACCTCAAGTCGTGGCACAGGACTGGGCTTGTATCTGGCACGTGAATTGTGTGAATCAAATGGTGCTCGAATAAGTTATGTTCCAGCGGCCAGTGGTGGTTCATGCTTCAGGATTCAATTTGCCTAGTGTAAACTTACTGAGGTGTTTACCACTAAACTAGTTAAGATGCTGCTTAGTAGCCAACAATACATTAACCACTGCTAAAACCTTGAACTATGAAACCAATCGCACTCATTATCGATGACGAGCCAGATATCCTCTCACTTCTCTCGCTGACAGTTAAGCGGATGAATATCGATACCGATTGTGCTGATACGGTTGCAAGCGCACTTGCCTTACTCAATGAAAATTCCTACGACTTTTGCCTTTCAGATATGCGATTACCTGATGGTGATGGTATGGATATTGTGAAATATGTGCAAATGCATGCGCCAGAGATGCCCATCGCCATCATCACCGCTCATGGCAATATGGAGTTAGGTATCAAAGCCATGAAAAATGGCGCCTTTGATTTTGTTTCCAAACCCGTCGATCTGGAGCGTTTGCGCAACCTTGTTAATTCCGCCGTACGTTTGAATAAACCGGTCAAAAAGACAGCTTCTCTCGCTGAACAAAAACTCATTGGTTCATCCGAATTGATGAATCAACTAAGAGAAAAAATCAATAAGGTATCTCGTAGTCAGGCGCCAGTTTATATATCAGGCGAGTCTGGTACAGGAAAAGAATTAGTCGCTCAGTTGATACATGCCTTAGGTAGTCGTAACGATAAACCCTTTGTGCCAGTCAACTGTAGTGCCATACCTAAGGAGTTGATGGAGAGTGAGTTTTTTGGCCACGTCAAGGGCAGTTTCACGGGTGCAATCAGTGATAAAAAAGGTTTATTTGCTGCCGCTGATGGCGGAACACTATTTCTCGATGAAATTGCCGATTTGCCCCTTGATATGCAGGTTAAATTACTCAGAGCTATCCAAGAGCAAAAGGTACGTCCTGTAGGCGCCGAGACCGAGCAAAATTTAAATGTCAGAATACTCAGTGCAACCCATAAAAACCTCGCTCAAGAAGTCAGTCAGGGCCATTTCCGACAAGATCTATACTATCGCATTAATGTCATTGAAGTGGCAGTGCCACCACTAAGAGACAGAGCAGAGGATATTCCAGATTTAGCTCAGTTTATGTTGGCGAAAATTCAAGGAGATGAGCCTCGAATCACCCTTTCTGATGCGGCAATAGACAAACTGAGCATCTATCATTATCACGGTAATGTGCGTGAGTTAGAGAATATATTAGAGAGAGCACTGACACTATGTAGTAGTTTGCAAATCGAAGCCGATGATATCTCTCTTGATGACATTGCCACTATGACGGGCGCGCCAAGCAGTTCAGCATCGAGTTCAGATAATGAATCTGATGATTCAATAACATCCAGTGAAACACTCGATGATAATCCAGCAATCCCACCGCGGGGAGATGAATCACTGGATCAATATTTAATGAATATTGAAAAGCAAGCGATTATAGAGGCATTAGAATCTTGTCGCTGGAATCGCACTAAAGCGGCCAAGAAACTTGGTATTAGTTTCAGAGCATTGCGCTATAAACTACAAAAACTCGATATTGAGTAATCTCTCAACTAATTAACTGCAATAGCTCACATCAATCATCGAGCCGGTCTACATAAAACCTACGACCACATTAATTATGATTATCTCTGATGACATGGAGATAATTTATGAAGCCGTTTGGTTTCAGCTTACTAGAGTTATGTGTTGCCTTGGCGTTGATTTCGGTCAGTCTGATGCTGGCAGTCCCTGAATTAAATAGTTTTTATCGAAAGCAGCAAATCAAATCTGAATTAAGCTACCTAATAAGGGCCATTACCACAGCCCGTGATCAGGCCATTACATTTAATCAATCAGTTTATATCTGTCCCAGTCAGAATCAGATAGCCTGTGGTGGAGACTGGCATGACGGCTTCATTAGTTATGTTGACCTTAACTTTAACTCTGAACT
>CAZLIR010000100.1:0-1085 GCA_964559635.1 uncultured Enterobacterales bacterium | reverse complement strand
ATAGTCAGGGTTTCCGCAGCGCCAAGTGCATCAGCCTGCTCATTTACCGCAGTGGCAGTGATGGTGTAAGTACTCGCGCTAAGATTCGATATGCTCAGAGTATAGTATGGACTTGCAGAGCCATCTGAAGGGACATTGGTTGCGAACGTTGTGCCCACAGTAGCACCTGCATAGGAAAAATTATTGGCTCGCCAACGCTCCATGGCATTTGTCGCAGCCATCAAGGCACCAGTGGCATCGGCTCTTTTGGAGCGAATAACATAGTCGGTGTATGAAGGCAGTGCAACAGCTACTAAGATCCCCACAATAGCAACGACAACCATTAATTCAATCAGTGTGAAGCCTTTTTGTTGTTTCATTCGATTATCCTTATTTTAACGGCTCTTTCTCTCTCGCCATTTAATACGATCCATCTCACCCCAGTCAACATCAATTAGCTCAGTTGCGAGCTGACGACCAATCAGAAGTTCTGGCCCCGTGCCGAGCACGATGATCTGTGGCTCAGGTGGAATACCGATGTTGTAGAGGTCGACATACCTGTCGCCACTGGTATAGCCGTCATTATTAAAGTCTACGACTGGCGAACCATCTACAATATTTACAGCAAACGCCCTACCCGTTCCCTGTGCGGGTGCACAATCAGAATAGTCGTCTGCAGGTGGTAAATAGGTAGTGAAAATAACTCGATTGTTGAATGTGATTGATTCAGCTAGGACCTTTTCTCCCTCATCGAGGGACAGTATCCAGCCCGCCTTGGGAGAACTATCGTTCTCAACCAATGACAGCGCCGTCGTACCACCAACAGCTGTAGGGTAATTTGTAATATCAACGAGGTTAGCAAGTGTTATGACTTCTGAGCCAGAACCCGTACCTTCAGAACCATCTTGGTTATCAAAGATAGAAAATCCGGTTTCTACCAAGTCATCACCACTTGTAACCGTTTCGCGGGTTAACACGCCAATATCTCTGATGCCGTAAAATTTATCCTCAATATTTTCATCTAACGGATGGGCGCGATATCCTGAACCAAGTGCGACAGATACAAATGTTCTGCCATTCGGTCTAGGCACAATAGAAATATCGGG
>CAZLIR010000099.1:0-7927 GCA_964559635.1 uncultured Enterobacterales bacterium | reverse complement strand
CCTGCTGGAACGCATCAACGCCATGCAGATGTTTAATCTGAGCACGGATTTGCTGATAATCACGGAACCAAATATGAACGATCTCGGTGAATAAATCGGTATTAAACAGAATATTCTGATTACGAATGGCCTTGCGTTGTTGACTATTGTATTCCGGTAAGCAGGTTGCTAGGTTAATATCAATCACGTTTTTAGTGGCATTAGGTAGCACACATTGTAACCAGGCAATGGGACGCATAATCGCCTTTGCCACACCGAGTGGCAGGCGCGCAATGATGCGCATGATGGCAATGATCAATCGTGCCTTAGTTGATGATTTTGACTGCGTGGACATCTAAGTAAGAATTGTTAACTGACGCAACTTATAATGACTTATGGATAACTATTTTATACTAAAAAGCATTCACATTGCTCTGGCGATTTTAAGCGTTAGTCTATTTTCTGTCAGAGGTGTTCTGTTGCTGTTGAATAATTCCTCATATCGACATCGCTTGTATCGGCTTATCACGCCACTCATTGATAGTATTTTGCTCACTCTGGGGATAGCTATGGCAGTTATAATCGGGCGAAATATCTGGTCCATGGATTGGTTTGTGTTAAAGATCAGCTTGATTATTTGTTACATCGTTACCGGGACACTGGCGCTGAACCGACTCAAGGTACGTGGACAACAAGTCAAAGCATTACTCATGGCTTGGATTTTCGCAGCGGGCATATTTTATACCGCGCTGGCAAAGCCCATGTGGATGACCGTTAGTCTCTGACCTGCTTTAAATGCATAATGAAGTTGCAAGGCTTGTGCAACGAATTTAATTGGTCGCTCAAAATGCCTTCCCAAGCAGTCCTGCAAGCGCCAGTCGAACCCGGCATACAAAAGATGGCCACCTTATTGGCCATCCCTGCAATGGCACGAGATTGCACCGTCGAGGTACCAATTTCCTCATACGAAATGGCGCGGAAGATCTCACCAAAACCCTCAATCGTTTTATCAAACAGCGCACTGACGGCCTCAGGTGTTGAATCACGACCACTAAACCCCGTACCGCCAGTAATCAGGATTGTTTGAACACGATCATCGGCGATCCAAGCCGATATAATCGCGCGAATGGTATAAATATCATCAGGACACAACTGTCGATCAAATAATTGATGTCCCTCTTCCTCGACAACTGATTGTAAATAATCACCTGAGCTATCCTCAGCAAGTGTTCGTGTGTCAGATACCGTTAACAAGCATATGTTTAAAGGTGTGAAAGTCGCATCTGGACTGACAGCCATGTGTTATCTCCCATAATCACGGTGTAAGGTTCAGTTTATCCAAGTCAGCGGGCTCGTTAATATTCAACATGTCCTCTGATTTGATAGTTGGTATTGTAATAGAATTTAGCGCACGACTCATGGATTTAATTGACATTCCGTCCTGCTCAGAAGCACCTGTTGCCAGTCGGGTAACCTCTGAAGCCATTGCCGAGTGGCACTGCATTACCAATGGTAATGGAAAGTTGTCAAAGCTTAGCAAATCATGAGCACCAATATTGCCTACCAATGCCATGAGACTTGCAGGCCTCAGCTTGATCATATCCACCGGCATAACAAGAAGTAAGCCCGAATAACCCTGACAAACTGCATGCCGCAGACCCGCCTCGATGCCGGCTACCGGGCCAATATCGACAAAGTTATCATTGATGCCATCGGCGAGTTCATTACTACTGGTGAACACCTTGTGACAGCCAGCTTGTATCAGAATTTGATGGCAATGATCCTGAAATGTCTGGTTCTGGTAGCGCAACAGCGCTTTATTCTGTCCCATTCTGCGTGACTGGCCGCCCGCTAAAATCAGGCCAGTCAGCTGTCGATCATTCATTTAATTACAGTTAGCAACGCATATTGTTTGAATATCGATTTGACCGCCACAAGATACATAGGCCTGATCATACAGTGCACCACAGTTCTCCAAAACAGCCTTACATTCGCGCTTATATTCCGCGAGAATGTCATCATAAGATGGTCTTGTGGGCTGTCTTGGTTGATCGGGTGGCACCAATCGGTTTGCTTTGCGCTCAGCATTGTCCAATTCCCGTTTACACTGAGGGAACTGATCAATCTGCGTTAAATCGACATCACCTGAACAGCGCACATAGGCCAGCTCTCCATCGCGTTTAATTAGTCGCTGCTGCTCGCGGTAATCAGCATAGGCCAACTCATAGCCTCGCTCTGCGGCAATATATTCCTCCAGAGCATAACCGTAGTCACGCTCCTGCTCAGCCAGTGTTACAGAGGCCTTTTGCTCAGCCTCAGCATGACATAGTGATAGTCGTTTCTGATTATCGACCTCACACTGATTGCGATCCCGATCGGCCTGACTTAAGCAGGCTAATCCTTGCTCACCCTCAGGTGGAATATAGTTTTTAACCTGCTGTAATCTTGGTCCACAAGCTGACACAAGTGCGACAGTGGCGAGAGCTAATAGTACTTTTGAGGCATTCATCAGATAGACTCCATTGGTTATAGACCACGCATGTATTCGGGTCTTAAATTAATGCTTTCAGGCGAATCAATCGCCATTTTTAAATTAGCCAACATGGCTTGCTGATCTTTCGGTAGTGTACCTTTTAGTGGTAGCCAATTACTGGCATGGTCACTTCTAAATATCGTCCGCTGCAGAGATAATTGAGCAATAAAGTCATGTAATTCACTAAACAATTCGGTTCGATTCATTGCCACATAATCAGGAAAGGCATCGCGGAAACGCGCTTCACCCCGAGGAAAGCTCACCACAAGTGTAGACAGATAGTGTGGCTGAGTCTCGTTCATTAATGCCGCTGTATCGGATATATGCTGTTGACTCAGGGTTTGTCCACCAAGACCATTCAGAACCATGACAGAGGTCTTAATTCCCGCATCATGCAATTTCTGTAATGCATTTTTACTTGAGAGGTATGTTTCTCCCTTCTTAACTCTGGCTAATACCTCATCAGATCCCGATTCAATGCCAACATAAACCATGCTGAGACCTTTCTCTCTCAAATCAGCCAGCTCTGAGACGGTCTTATTGCTAACATTGCGCGGTAAACAATAGGCTGTGACACGTTGCAAATCAGGAAATACCTGATTAATCTGCTGCATTATCAATTCAAGTCGTCGGTAGGATAAGGTCATGGCATCGCCATCTGCTAAAAAGATCCGTCTGACCTGTGCACCCGATTGTTTTACGCTCTGAAGCTCTTTTAATATCTCACTCTCGGACTTAAAACTAAATTGCTTCTGTGAGTCCTGATACATCTCGCAGTAGGTGCATTCATTCCAGGAGCAACCATTGGTGACCTGAACAATGAGTGACTGCCACTCACTGGGCGGGCGAAATACTGGTTCGATGTAATTTAAATTAAACATAATTGCTGTATAAGTATCGAGTTGTGCCTATTGTAATGCATTTAGATGAACGAAAGATGAATATTTATATCCATTCATACTGCTAGACGTCTAAATTCACGCTGTGTAAAATAGCCATGCCAATAACAATAGGAATAAATTATGAGCAAATGGGATGGGAAATATATAAATCCTTACGTCGAACACGGTAAAAAAAGTGGTTCGGTGAAAAAAATAACCGTCTCTATCCCCTTCAATGTATTGAAGCTATTAACAGATGAGCGTACACGACGACAAGTGAACAATCTGAGACATGCCACCAACAGCGAATTGTTATGTGAAGCCTTCCTACATTCATTTACTGGTCAACCGCTACCAACGGATGATGAGTTGGATAAGAATAATCCAGAACCGCCTCATTGGAATGAAGATCTTTTAGAAGACTAACCGAGAACTCAAAATAATGTTAAGAAGAACCAAGATTGTTGCCACTATCGGGCCTGGTTGTGATGACCCCGAAACACTAGAAAAAGTCCTACTTGCCGGAGTAAACGTTGCCCGACTGAATTTTTCCCATGGCAGTCCTGATGACCATCGTCGTCGCGCCCAGCAAGTCAGAGAAATCGCCGCTAAACATGGTATTTATGTTGCCCTGTTAGGCGATCTGCAAGGGCCCAAAATCCGCATTTCCAGATTTACTAACGGCAAAATCAGCTTAACTGAAGGCGCAAAATTCACTCTCGATAGTGAGTATGACACTGAAGCTGGCACACAGGATATTGTTGGTATTGATTACAAAGAGCTGCCACAGGATGTCGAAACTGGCGATACCCTTTTACTCGATGACGGCCGTGTGCAGTTAAAAGTCCTAGATGTGGTGGGCCAGAAGGTTCACACCGAAGTCATTTTAGGCAGTGAGTTATCGAATAATAAGGGAATCAATAAGTTAGGTGGTGGTATTTCAGCTGCCGCACTGACTGAAAAAGATTACGAGGACATTAAATTAGCGGCTGAAATCGGTGTCGATTATCTTGCCGTGTCATTTCCTCGTGATGAGCGTGACATGCATGAGGCGCAAACACTGGTTAAAGCAGCCGGTTCAACCGCTCGCCTAATCGCCAAGATAGAGCGAGCCGAGACAGTCACCGATCCTGAACTGCTCGATAATATTATCATCGCCAGCGACGCCGTTATGGTGGCACGCGGTGATTTAGGCGTTGAGATAGGTGATGCCCAACTGATTGGTGTACAAAAGCAAATCATTAAACGTGCTCGCACACTGGATAGGCTAGTTATTACAGCCACACAAATGATGGAATCTATGATTGATGCGCCTGTACCTACCCGCGCGGAAGTGTTCGATGTCGCAAACGCCGTCCTTGATGGCACCGATGCTGTTATGCTGTCCGCTGAAACGGCGACGGGTAAGTATCCTGTTGAAGTGGTCGAAACCATGTCACGTTTGTGTATTGGCGCTGAGAGTAACGCTATCAGTAAAATTTCCAAGCACCGCGTGCAGGAAGATTTTACTACCACGGATGAAACCATTGCTCTGTCGACCATGTATGCAGCGAATCATCTCAAAGGCGTCAAAGCCATTCTCTGTTTGACTGAATCAGGTGCCACGCCACTCTGGATGTCCCGAATTAGAACTGCAATACCCATCTATGTGCTAACCCGTCATGAGAATACCCGCAATCGTGTGGCACTTTTCAGAGGTTGTGAGGCTATCCCGTATGATGCAACCGTGGTAAAGCGTAAAGATGTTAATCGCCTGGCGGTCGAACAACTCTCAGAGCGCGGTATTGTTAACGATGGTGACCTGGTGATTTTGACTAAAGGCGATCATATGGGCATTCATGGTGGCACCAATGCGCTTAAAATACTGGTCGCTGGAAATGTTTCATAATATCAATAATTTGTGAATTATATTTAAAGTGATTTATTGCTTATAAATTGCCTATTCCTGAGCCGAGCGAGCATTGCAAAACCAAGCTGATACATTTGACCGCATCAAGAGCGCCTTGAATAATTATGAGGCGTTCCCTTTTCAGTCACCCTATTTCCCGGATCCGGTCGATTCTGCGGTGTTGGTCGTTATGCACCTGTTAAATGACCAATGGCATGTATTGCTCACTAAACGCTCTGAGCATTTATCATCCCATCCGGGACAAATTAGCTTTCCCGGCGGTCGAGTTGAGCCGAATGATAACAATTTACAGGCAACTGCGCTGCGTGAAGCAGCTGAGGAAGTGGGTGTTCCACAGTCCAGTGTATCGGTATTTGCTGAGTTGACACCGGTGACGACCCTCACCGGCTATAAAATACATCCATTTGTGGCAATAGCTGAGCAGTTGCCCGAATTAACGCTACAGGCATCAGAGGTCGATAGCGCCTTCCATGTACCCCTCGACTGGCTCATCGATGAAAACAACATTTCGTATGTAGAACGCTCGATTAGAGGCTTTAATATTAAAACTTTCCGTCTAGATTGGGATGACCACGTTATTTGGGGGGCTACTGCAACGATGATTGCAGAAATGGGGCATCGACTGCGCAATTTGAGCAGTTAAATTCAATGCATCATGCTGGCAAAGCTATAGCCAGCGAGACTAATGACTACTACACCGGCAATCTTTCTGATGATTGGCTGTGACATATAAATCAGTAATTGATTGGCTCCCAGTGACATTAAAAACATGGCTGGCAAGGTTCCAATACCAAAGCTGACCATCACCAATGCCCCTGACAGTGGATCAGGCGCGCTAACAGACCAAAGCAGGATCGAATACACCAAGCCACAAGGGAGCCAGCCCCAAAGAAATCCGAGTGCAACCGCCTGCCAGACTGATTTTATCGGTAATAAACGCTTACTGAGCGGTGAGATCTTACGCCAGATGGGTAAACCTAGACGCTCGATGTGCGCGAATTTAGGAAACCAACCTGCCAGGTAAAGGCCAAGGCCAACCATAAACAGAATGGATACCAGCCTCAGTCCCATGGCTATAGTTCTATCTTCACTCACCAGTTGCGTCCCGAGAAATGCTACTAAAGCGCCGGCAATGGCATAGGATGTAATCCTGCCAAGTTGGTATGACAGTGACAGTAATTTGCTATGCTTACCTGAGCTAGAGACGCCCAACGCAGTGGCAATACCACCGCACATGGCAACACAGTGTAAGCTGCCGAAAATGCCAGCAATCAGGGCGCTGAGTAGATGGGCTTCAGTTAGGATCATCCGGATTGTTTATTGGTTGGGATGGTCGTTTTTCAGCCTGTGTTTGCTGCTTGTCATCAATGATAACTTTCAATCCTTGTGATTCCATATCATCATATTGGCCGTCGCGTATGGCCCAGAAGAAAACCGCAAGTGCGATAATCAAAAAGCCTATGGCAATAGGAATGAGTAAAAATAGAATATCCATGACAAGGACTAGAGTGCGCTATTTTTTCGCCAGTCGCAAGGCATTTAAGATGACAATCAGCGAGCTGAAGGACATGCCTAATGCCGCTATCCATGGTGTGAGTAAACCGGCCATGGCAAGTGGGACTCCGATCAGGTTGTAACTGATCGCCCATACGATGTTTTGTTTGATGATCTGACGGGTTTTCAATGATAACTTATAGGCCTTTTCAATCAATGTTAACGACTCGCGCATTAAAATCATGTCTGCATTCACTTTGGTAATATCAGTGGCCTCAGTCATAGCGATTGAGACTGATGCCGCCGCCATGGCTGGCGAATCGTTAATGCCATCACCGACCATCACTGCTAATTTCCCTGCAGCCTGAAGTTGCTCAATATAGGCCAATTTCTCAGATGGAGTCACACCACCAAGCACCGTGTCTGTCGGTATATGCAGCTTCTCTGCCAATGCCGCGACATGGGCTGACTTGTCACCGCTTAATAGGTGAACAGCCAGCTTTCGCTCTTGCAGTGAGCGGATCAGAGCGGCTGCCTCGGGTCTAATTTCCGTGGTTACTATAAATTCAGCTTGCAGTTGATCGTTTTTGAGAAGGTAAAGATGAATCTCTGGCGACTGTGTCTTAGCTGCGTCATCTGTCAGTAGTTGATTATTACCCAATTGATACACATCACCATTTATCACGACAGACAGCCCTACTCCGGCAATGCGTTTGACATCTGAAATCGCGAAATTAGCGGTCTCGAACTCACTGAATGCGGTAGCAATTGGATGCTCCGATTGTGACTCAATAGTTGCGACGAGCGCCAACAGCGCATCATCAGTCATGTCCGAGTGATTATTGAATGACTGTAACTGAAACCGTCCGGTTGTCAGGGTGCCCGTCTTATCAAACACAAAGTCTGTAGCCTGATTCAAATTAAACAGGGCTGATGAGCGGTTGAGCAGAACTGCGCTGGATGTCAGATGGCCAATGGCCGTCGTAATGGCTACTGGTGTTGCTAATGATAGTGCGCAAGGACAGGTAACCACTAGAACAGCTAACACTGTGGCAAACACCATCGTACTGTCGGTGTAATACCAGTACAAGGCTGTGAGTGAGGTCAACAGCAGAATGCCTAGCACAAAAT
>CAZLIR010000098.1:0-7930 GCA_964559635.1 uncultured Enterobacterales bacterium | reverse complement strand
GTACCATCACCACCGGCAAACAACAACAGGTCAACCTCATGCGCATGAAGCGCAGCTGTGGCTGATACAGTATCTTCAGGAGTTGTCGTTTGACTCGCTGGGTGATAAATCACTTGATGGGGAATCGCCATCTCGGTCAGTAAATCTGCTCCCATGGCTCCACTGGCACACAACCATGTAATCTCAGATAGCGATTGGTCGAGGTTTGACAGCGTCTCTTTAACACGCTGATCAGCCAATGGCTCGGCTCCCATAGCAAGTGCCTGAGACTGAATCTCGGCGCCGTCTGAACCTTTAAGGCCTACCCGGCCACCTATTCCAGCTACGGGATTAATAATCAGACCAACTTTTAACATTTATATTGTGATTCCTAACTGCTCGACGTCGGTTACATGACATAGCCATCCCCGCTGGTAATGTCTCGCCAGTGCATTCATAAATTTGGCACCCCGACTAGGTAATGAGGTCGCATACCAGTCAACTATCTGATCAAAACACTGTCGTCTGAACTGCTGTTTTTGCTGAGTTAATTGCTCCCAGTAGGCCCAGTCAGCATGCTCTTGCGCTGCGACATTATCCACACTAACTTGAAATGGATAATCACAGGCGTATGACAATAGCCATTCCATTGACTGGGGTTTGACCTCAGCATTAAAGAATGACTGTTGCTGTTCATGGTCGCGGCCATCGGCCGTATACCAATAACCATAGTCTGTCTGCTTACGTCTTTGTGCACCGGCAATGCACCAGTGAGCAATTTCATGAAGTGCACTGGAAAAATAATCTTCTCTAAAGCAGATCTGTGCTGGTTTATCTGATGTCGCAGGTGAGTAAAGTGGCTCATCAGCTCCACCTGATAAAACCGTGTCATAGTCATCCGCAAAGGTCTCGTTAAATAACGTAACCAATTCACCACACTGGTGATTCGGCTTTTTGGGATGATTTAACAATTCTTGATTCAACATATCGGCATTTTATCATTCTGGTTCTGTTAAAACACAAAATATTGAGTTCAAAGTTGCATCAGGTGTGATAACTCTTGATAATGCAAGGGTTGTTGATTTTCAGGGTAAATTTGCTTTGGCAGATAAAATACGAGTACAGGTCGAGCACTTACAAATTGGTATGGCGGTGGTTGAACTGGACCGTCCCTGGATAGACACCCCCTTCCTGTTACAAGGTTTTACCATCAGCAATCAATCAGACATCAGAGCACTGCAGGAGCACTGCAAATACGTCTATGTCGATCCGCAAAATAGCGCTGTTAAGAAAAAGCCCAACCGTAAAGGTGATATCAATAAACCGGGCTACTTCAACAAACTCTGGAACAGTAGTCGAGAGCCGGTTGTCACGATACCCGTCGAGAAAGAATTAAAATCAGCCAGCGTCATCAAATCGAAAGCCAGCACGATGGTGAAGCAGTGTATGGACGACATCGTTCTCGGTAATGCGATCAATGAGGATGCGATCAAAGAGAGCGTCAACGACACTGTCGAAAGTATTGTTCGCAACCCCGATGCCATGATGTGGTTAACACGTCTGCAATCGAAAGATGATATATCCTCTCAACACAGTGTGAATGCCTGTATTCTGGCTGTTGTTTTTGGCAGGTATATTGGCTTGCCGAATTCCGAATTAGAGAAACTTGCTGTGGGTGCCCTGATGCACGACATTGGCAAACTGCAGATCCCGACTGAAATTCTTAATAAGCCCGATGGTTTGTCTGCTCAAGAGAAAAAGATCATGCATCAACACCCAAACTCGAGCAGAAATTTACTTATCTCAGCAGGTAACTACTTTACCAGTGCAGTCGATATCGCCTACAGTCACCATGAGCGTATTGATGGCAGTGGTTATCCGCGTGGTTTGAAGGGACACTCACTGACGCCGTTCGCCCGAATGGTCAGTATTATCGATGTCTATGATTCCATGACCACAGAGCAGGTGTTCCGAGAGGAATTAGCGCCATTTGAAGCGCTCAAGCATCTGAATCAACAAAAGGGCTCCTTGTTTGATACCCAACTGGTGCCGCTATTCATCAAAATGATTGGTGTTTTTCCGGTCGGCAGTGTCGTTGAGCTCAGCAATGGTGAGATTGGTATCGTGATCACCTCCAATCGCGATGACAATTTGCGTCCCAAGGTTCTGGTCATGCTGGACTCAAGCAAAATGCCCATTGAACGTCGGATCATCAATCTCGCACGCGACTCAGTTGACTTTCTTGGTCGACCGATCAAGATCGCTAAGACCCTTCGCAAAGGGGACTATGGAATTGATCAGCAACAACTGACCCGTGAAGGTGTGGAATTTACGGTATTAAATTAATCAGGTCAGCCTTGTCAATCACACACACACCATGACCGCCACGCTCTAGTTCTATCCACACCATTGGCAACTCTGGAAAGGCCTCTTCAAGCGCCGGCGCGCTATTCCCCACCTCCAGGACCACAATACCACCATCATTAAGATGCTGAGCTGCTTGCGCAAGAATAATGCGACTACAGTCCAAACCATCCTGACCTGACTCGAGTGCCAACGTGGGCTCATGGGTAAATTCTTGTGGCAGGTTATCCATATCATGTGCATCGACATACGGCGGATTACTAACGATGACATCAAATCGCTGCCCTTGCAGTGACTGGTATACATCAGATTCTATGAACTGTACCCGATCGGCCAACTGATGCTTATTCAGATTAATCGCGGCAACTGCCAGAGCATCGGCTGAGATATCAACGCCTACTATCTCTGCCTCAGGCATATGAATTGCTGCAGCAAGCGCGATACACCCACCACCTGTACACATATCCAGTACTCTTGATGGTGGCTCTGATAGCCATGGGGTGAATTGATTTTCAATCAACTCAGCGACCGGCGATCGCGGGATCAATGCGCGCTCATCAATATAAAAATCGATACCAGCAAAACGAGTTTTCTGAGTAATGTATGCTAGCGGTATACGTTGATTAATACGTTTTTCAAGTCCGTCACACAGCCGATGCTTCTCTGTTTCTGTTAATTGGCAACGCAACAAGCTCTGATCAATATCGACTGGTAATGCCAGCAGGTCATAGACCAGAGACATCGCCTCGTCCCAGGCATTATCGGTTCCATGGCCATAGAACACCTTAGACTGCGCTAATTCAGTGAAGCTGTAGCGGATAAAATCAATGATGGTCGATAGTTGCATCGCCTCAGAGTAATCACGCTGTGTGGACATCTAGATTTCCTCCAATAAGGCTAACATGGTATTACGAGTTTTATCGCGTAGCTGATTACAGTCAGTTTTATCATATTCAGAAGCATCAATGGCTTTGCCAATGACGACCTCAACTTCACCGTGGATGGTCAAGTCATAGCTGTTAGATGGCAAAATATCCTGAATACCCTTAATGACGACAGGTACGATATTCGCTTTGGTATCAATCGCCAGATGAAAACCGCCCTTTTTGAAGGGCCGCAAACGACCATCTTTGGAGCGTGTGCCCTCCGGTGCTATCCAAACCACAATGCCAGAATTGAGTTTTTCCTGAGCAAGTTTCAAATCAAGTTTTGCTTGCTCGATATTGCGGCGGTCAATGGCCATAAAATCCCCCGCTCTGAGCGCACTGCTCAAGATCGGTATTGAATAGAGCTCTTTTTTAGCTAACATGCGGATGTGACTGTCTAGTGCTAAAAAGGAGACCGGCACATCATAGAGACTGGTGTGGTTACACATGACAATAGTCGGCTTGGCATTGCCCTTAGTCAGGTTCTCAGCCCCCCTGACGTGGGTAACTAATCCAGTCGGACCCAATACTCGTCTGGCCCATTTGCGCGTTAACTGCGTCACTTTTTCTCGTTTATCGCCCGAACTATATGCCACGAATATTATCCGCAGGCTGTACCATATAGTGTATAGTCCAGTGAGTAACTGTATCCAGGCTACATGTAGCCTACTCGCCTTGTATGCGCTCATCAAACACCCTGTGTCGCATCATGTGTTATGACAGCAGTGTAATCTCGCAGATCAACCGTCATTCGTACAAACCCAGCAACATTAAAGCCATAAATATCACTCCCTGGACAAAATAGATGCACGATTCTGGCCACCAGCGGCATATGACTTACCATCAATACACTGGCTTGTTGATCGAGCATAAACGGGATGCCCGTAACATCGGCAGAGTGTAACAATCCGGAATGTGTTTTCATCAAGGCATCCGGGAACATCTTATGACAGATATCAGCTGTCTGTCGGGTACGAAGATATGGGCTATGAATGATCTGCTCGGGAATGAAGCCCTGCTCAGATAAAAGTTGAGCTTGATGCTGAGCCTGACTCCTACCTCGCTCAGTTAGCGCGCGCTGGGAATCTGAACCAGCATACGATTCCGCTTCACCATGTCGCAAAACAACTAAATCAAGCGACCGTCTGGCCATACTCTTTTACCTGGTCAATAAATGCCTGATTAAGGCGCGGACCAAACTGTGTCACCAAAATACCCGAAGCGTAACTGGCTAATTTGGCTGCATTTTCGGCCGAATAGCCGTGGCTGATACCATACAGGTATGCACCGGCAAATAGGTCTCCGGCGCCATTGGTATCGATCGCATCGACTGTGTGTGCATCTACATGGCATGAGTTATCACCATCAAAGATAATGGCGCCCTTCTCACCAAGTGTAATCGCAGACGCATGTGAAATTTCCTTCAACTGCTCCTGTGCTGCATCCAGATTGTCTGTGCCCGTGTAGGCCATTGCCTCCTGTTCATTGGCAAAGATCATATCTATTTTGCGCGATAACATGTTATCTAGGCCAGCACGACAGAACTCAATCATTGATATGTCAGACAATGAGATAGCCACTTTGACTTGGTTTTTCTGAGCATGTTCAATGGCGATATTCGCGGTTTCGACTGCCTGCTCTGAGGCCGCAAGATAACCCTCGATATAGAGATACTGACTCTGTGCCAGAGCATCCAGATCTAAACAAGTGGGTGACATGTCGGTGGTAATCCCAAGGAAAGTATTCATGCTGCGCTCTGCATCGGGTGTAATCATGACCAGACATTTACCCGTCACGCCATCTTCTCGAGCGACCTTATCAAGATTCGAATCAACACCCTCGCGGTGTAAATCCATCAAGTAAAAATCACCGGTCTCATCATTACCAATCCGGCAACTGTAAAAACTATTGCCACCAAGTTGAGCAACCGCAATTGTCGAATTTGCTGCTGAACCACCACAGGCACGATTATGCGTGGATCCCTGCACATGGGTCAGTAATTCATGATGGCGATTGAAATCGATCAGGGTCATCATGCCCTTTTCCACATTCAGGCGCTGTAATTCAGCATCTGTCAGTTCAATCTCAATATCGACCAGAGCATTGCCCAGACCATATACGTGGTATTTTTCTGTCATTTTGATAACTCGCTTAATGAGTGCCTTAGTTGAAATTCAGGTCGCTATTCTACAACAAAGATAGCGCCTCTTCCTCTGTCATGATCTTCACGCCAAGCTGCTGTGCTTTGGCTAATTTTGAGCCGGCTTTATCACCCGCCAGCAGGACATCTGTATTTTTAGAAACCGAGCCAGTCACTTTGGCACCGGCACGCATTAGGCGCTGTTTCATCTCCGAGCGGCTGCCTGAAGTCAAACTTCCAGTAATTACCCAGATTTGTCCTTCAAGTGATTGATTTAATTGATCATCGAATGCTTCTAACTTGGCAAAATGAACACCGTTTGCCAATAGTTTATCGACCACTTGATTATTGTGTTCCTGAGCAAAGAAACGACAGATATGCTCAGCCACTATGGGTCCAATATCATCAATTGCCATCAATGTGTCGATATCCGCCTGTCGAATAGTCTCTAGATCCGTGAGGTTATCGGCCAATGATTGTGCGGTTGATTCACCGACCTCGCGAATGCCAATGGCATAAATAAACCGGGCTAATTCGACTTCCTTGCTCTGTGCAATGGCACTGAGCAGATTATCAGCAGACTTCTCACCCATTCGCTCAAGTTCCATCAAGCGCGCCTTATCTAAGGTGAAGATATCTGCCGGATCATTGATCAGGCCCTCGTCCAATAATTGTTCGACTAGTTTTTCCCCCAGCCCATCAATATCCATAGCTTTTCTGGACACAAAGTGTTTGATAGCCTGTTGACGTTGGGCTGCGCAATACAGACCTGCGACACAACGCGTGACGGCTTCTGTCTCCAACCGTTCCAGAGGTGTATCACATACCGGACAGTGGCTAGGAAAGGTCACCGCTTCGGTTTCAGCAGGACGTTTCTGCATCACTACCTTGACCACTTGCGGAATAACATCACCAGCACGACGAATAAACACTGAATCACCGACCCGAACATCGAGACGGGCAATTTCGTCAGCATTATGCAGCGTCGCATTACTCACGGTAACACCCGCTACCAAGACCGGTTTCAGTCGCGCTACCGGTGTGATTGCTCCGGTTCTACCGACCTGAAATTCAATATTTTCGACCACGGTAATTTCTTCTTCCGCCGGAAATTTATAGGCCGTGGCCCAGCGCGGTGCTCGAGCGACAAAGCCCAGTGCATCTTGGGTGTTGATATTATCGAATTTTAATACCACACCATCGATGCCATAACCAAGCTGAGCGCGACTGTTTAACACCTTTTCATAGTAGGCTTGTGCACCCTGCTCGCCCGCGACCAGTTGGGCATCGGGTGAGGCCTGAAATCCTAGCGATTCTAGCCAGGTTAGTCGCGCATGATGTGAATCAGGTAAAGGTGTTACGTGATCGTACTGACCAATACCATAGGCATAAAAACGCAGTGGTCGGCTATCGGCAATAGCCGGATCCAATTGTCGCAGACTGCCTGCTGCCGCATTTCTTGGATTCGCAAATACCTTTGTGCCATCGCGGCGCGCTCGATCATTCATTTTCTGAAAGCCAAGCTCTGGGATGAGAACTTCACCGCGCACTTCAAGCCTAGTCGGGACATTGTCCGCCTTAAGCGCTAAGGGAATATTTTTAATGGTGCGCACATTATGGGTGATATCTTCCCCTGTTGCGCCATCACCTCGAGAGGCGGCAGTCACTAATTGGCCGTCATCGTAGATGATACTGACTGCAACACCATCGAGTTTCGGCTCCGCTGCTATGGCGACAGAATCACACCAATGAGCTTCTGCGTCCAATCGTTTGGCAGCGCGTTGAATGAAGTCAGATAAGCCCTCTTGATCAAATACATTGTCAAGCGACAACATGGGAATGACGTGTTTAACTTGTTTAAATGAATCTATTGGCGTGCCACTGACCCGCTGAGTTACCGAATACGATAGTATGAGTTCTGGGTGCTCGGCCTCAATATCACGTAACTCATTCAACAGGCGATCGTATTCACTGTCAGGAACCAGAGGATCGTCTAGCACATAGTAATGATGATTATAGTGCTCCAGGAGTTGATTCAGCTCTTTAACTCGCTGTGATAATTCGGTCATGTCTAGTCGCTTTGGGTTCGCTCAAAATCAACTATTTGTTCTTTGAAGTGCTGAATTGTTTGCTGGGTCAACGCACTTTTAGTGTCATCCAACAATTGACCATCTAGTTCGGTCGCCAGATGTTGTGCAGTCTCCAACATGAGTTCGTAAGCTTTAAGTGGTTCTTGGGGGCCCGGCAATATCATGAAAAACGTCACCGCACGAGTCTTGAAGCTATTCATGTCATCTAAATTAAAGGTTCCCGGTTTAAGGGCATTGGCGAGCGAGAATTGAATTGGACCCTCGCCTGAGGTGTGCTTATGACGGTGGAAGATATCCATATCACCAAACCTCAACCCGCGTGAGAGCATGCAGTGGAGTAACTTCTCACCGTTAAAACTTTCCTGCTTGGACAATAGTGTAATCGAAACGATTAAATCAGGCTGTTGTGGTACCCGAGAGCTACTTTGCTT
>CAZLIR010000097.1:7555-8036 GCA_964559635.1 uncultured Enterobacterales bacterium | reverse complement strand
GGTGATAAGGTCGAGAATATTATCGAGGAGGGTAAAAAGCACTCCTTAATCGTGTTATCTGGTGAGCATAAAATTGGTTTTCGACGCTTCTTTAAATCCAGTTTGGTCTATCGCGTGTTAGAAGGGGCCCACAACTCTGTGATGGTGCGTCGGTAACCAATAGTGAATAAATCATGAAGTACAATCCATTCGAAACAATTAGCGAGACGGTTGATACCCAACCAGATGTCTCAGATGAGGTGAAAACCACAACCTGTTATATGTGCGCCTGTCGTTGCGGTATCAAAGTTCATCTCAAAAACAATGAAGTACGTTATATCGAGGGCAATCCTGATCATCCGGTCAACAAAGGCATTCTCTGTGCAAAAGGCTCGGCGGGGATTATGCAACATAACTCACCTGCCAGACTATCGAAGCCACTTTTACGCGTCGGTGAGCGTGGTGAAGGTAAGTTCGAGGAAATTGAATGGGAAGAGGCTCT
>CAZLIR010000097.1:6881-7545 GCA_964559635.1 uncultured Enterobacterales bacterium | reverse complement strand
ACTCAATTCGGTACTCCCAATTTTGCCGCACATGGTGGTTTCTGCTCGGTCAACATGGCCGCGGCTGGGTTGTATACCATCGGTGGAAGTTTCTGGGAGTTTGGCGAGCCTGACTGGGACTTATGTCGTTACTTTATGATGTTTGGTGTCGCTGAAGATCATGATTCAAATCCGATTAAGGCCGGTATAGGGCGCATGAAAACACGGGAAGATGCTAAATTTGTCGCCGTTAATCCGGTAAGAACAGCATATTCTGCGGTTGCTGATGAATGGGTAGGTATCCGACCGGGAACCGATGGCTTATTCATTGGTGCTTTGATTCAAGAACTATTGAAAGCGGGTAAGATTGATGTCGAATACCTGCGTAATTATACCAATGCGTCTTGGTTAGTGATCGATGACCCGGGTGCTAGTGATCATGGCTTGTTTGCACGTGATGACTCAGGAGAACCACTCAAGCGTTCGGCTGGCAAACTATCCGGTACTGAGCAACTCCCCGATGGCCGTCAGGGACGAGCGGCTTTTGAGTATCTGGTCGAGCGTTTCATGGAAGATAACTACAAGCCAGAGAACGCGGCGAAAGAAACTGGGCTCACCGCTGATACCATTCGAAGAATTGCTGCGGAATTGGCCGAAGCGGCCTTTGAAAAGACCATAGAATTAG
>CAZLIR010000097.1:2284-6871 GCA_964559635.1 uncultured Enterobacterales bacterium | reverse complement strand
TGCATGACAAAATGGTTGGTCGACCAGTTTCTATCCATGCCATGCGCGGTATATCTGCACACACTAACGGCTTCCACACATGCCGGATGATTCACGTATTACAGATGCTACTTGGTAGCATCGAAGTACCTGGTGGTATGCGCTACAAGGCGCCGTTTCCAAAGCCGATCCCGCCCGGACCCGTGCCACATTCAGAGTATGCGCCGAATTCACCGCTCAATGGTCCGCCGATTGGCAACCCAACCGGACCTGAGCATCTTCAGGTGAACGATGATGGCAGTCCGAGGAGAATTGATAAGGCCTTTAGTTGGGAAAATCCATTATCGATTCATGGTCTGATGCACATGGTACTCAGAAATGCCTGGGCAGGGGACCCCTATAAGATTAATGTGTTGTTCATGTATATGGCCAACATGGCGTGGAATTCATCCATGAATACCGCAGAGACTCTGAAGTATTTCACCGATAAAGATCCGCAGACAGGCCAGTATAAAATTCCGAAAATTATTTATTCAGACGCCTACTATTCCGAAACCGTCCCTTATGCTGATTTAGTCCTGCCCGATACCACCTATCTCGAGCGATGGGATTGTATCTCGCTGTTGGATAGACCGATATCGAGCGCCCATGGTCCGGCAGACAGTATTCGTCAGCCAGTCGTTGAACCTGACCGAGATGTGCGAGCATTTCAGACTGTACTTTTGGATTTAGGGGCAAGACTTGGTTTACCGGGCATGTGTAATGACGACGGCTCAGCAACCTTTCCCGGTGGTTATCCCGATTACATTGTCAATCACGAACGTGCGCCGGGAATTGGTCCACTCGCAGGTTGGCGTGGTAAAGACGGTGAATCTCATGGTCGAGGCGAGCCGAATGATAAACAGCTCGAAAAGTATATTGAGAATGGCTGCTTTTGGCGTCATGAACTGGCCGAGAATCAGCAATACTTTAAACCATTTAATAAAGACTATTTAGCCTTTGCCAGAGAGATGGGTTTCATACCCAATGAGCAGCCGATTATCATGCAGGTGTATGATGAAATCATGCAGAAGTTCCGCTTGGCTGCTGAGGGACATGGGGACCACCAACCTCCAGAAACCATGCGCGAGCGAGTCAAAACCTACTTTGATCCGCTCCCTTTCTGGTACCCACCCTTTGAGGGAGATATGGTCGATAAGGAGAGTTATCCACTCTCATGCATTGGCCAACGACCGGCCCACATGTATCACAGCTGGGGCTCTATGAATGCCTGGTTGCGACAAATCACGAATAAGAATTATTTATATATGAATCCAGAGAAAGCCAAAGAGCTTGAGTTGGAAGACGGCGATTGGGTTTGGGTTGAGAGTCATCAGGGTAAAATTCGTGCACCGATTAAACTGATGCAGGGTACCAATCCAGATACGGTCTGGACCTGGAACGCCATAGGCAAGCGTAAGGGTGCATGGGGATTGAGTGATAAGGCGCCAGAATTTAAAAAAGGGTTCCTGCTCAATCATCTGATCGGTGATATGTTGCCGAATCAACAGGGCGATTATCATTACAGTAATTCAGATCCGGTGACGGGACAGGCATCCTGGTTTGATTTACGGGTGAGTGTGACTAAATGTACCGATAACGTGTCCGAAGTATCGCCGATGTATGATAAAGCCGGTCCCGGTGATGTTCAGGCGCTTAAGGTGATGAAATATACAGGAGGGAAGAAATGACCTCATTACCCAAGAGCACCGAGAAGAAACTCGGTCTGGTCATTGATTTAGACATCTGTGTCGGCTGTCATGCCTGTGCCGTGAGCTGTAAAGAATGGAATGCCGGTGGTCATTCGGCACCACTCACTGACTATGACCCCTACGGTGAGGAACCGAGCGGCGTCTGGTTTAACCGCATCCATGCCTATGAAGTAAAGGATCAAAAGCAAGGCACCGGACGCACTGTCTATTTTCCGAAATCCTGTTTACATTGTGACGATGCCCCTTGTGTTCCGGTCTGTCCAACCGGTGCAAGTTACAAACGTGAAGAAGACGGTATTGTGTTGGTGAATCACGATATCTGCATTGGTTGTAAGTTATGTAGTTGGGCCTGTCCATATGGTGCGCGGGAATATGATGAGGATGAGGGAGTCATGAAGAAATGCACCCTCTGTGTGGATCGTATATACAACGAAAATATCCCAGAAGAGAAACGTATGCCAGCCTGTGTATCAACCTGTCCGGCAGGTGCCAGGCATTTTGGTGATTTGGGTGATCCCGAGAGTGATGTGTCACAGCTTGTTAAACAACGTGAGGGTTTTGATTTGATGCCAGAGCAGGGCACCAAACCGGTCAATAAGTATCTGCCCCCCCGACAATATGAACCAGACTTAACTGAATTGAAACCAGCGGCGGGTAACGAGACCGCTAAAGGCGTTTTAAATTGGTTAGATCGAATTCTATCTTAGGAGTGTTGTAATGCATCCAGCGGCATCGGTTATATTCTTTACTACTATCTCAGGGGCTGGTTATGGTCTGCTCGTAGTTGCTATTCTTGGTCACTTGAGTGGCCTGTATGTGACTAGTCAGTCGGTGTTACTTACGACTCTGATGCTGGCATTTGTTTTTGTCACTGCTGGTTTGTTGAGTTCGACATTCCATCTTGGCCATCCTGAGCGGGCTTGGCGCGCATTAAGCCAATGGCGAAGTTCATGGCTCAGTCGGGAGGGATTGTCTGCCATAGTTACTTTTATTCCGTGGCTGATCTTCACTCTGACTGTCGTTTTTAACCTCAATGAGTCGTTATTATTGTGGAGTGGCGTAATTACAGTGATTATGGCGATGGTGACGGTTTATACCACATCGATGATCTACCGCTCATTAAAAACCATTGCAGCCTGGTATAACCCGTTTGTGACACCGCTTTATCTGCTCTTCGCACTAACCTCCGGAATTGCCATATTGAATCTGATCCTGTTTGTTGTCGAGTCACCCTCAGAGAGAATCAATAATCTGACATTGGTCTGTTTTGTGATCACCTTGCTGTTGAAACGCGCCTACTGGTACTCCATTAAAGTCGGTTCAGAAACAACGTTAGAAACTGCCACGGGACTGGGCCATATGGGAGATGTTAAGTCGTTAGAGCATCCGCATGCTAATGACAACTATTTGCTAAAAGAGATGGGTTATCAGATTGGTCGAAAACATAGTCATAAGCTTAGAAATATCTTTACTATCGGTTGGATATTGGCTCTGTTGGCTCTTGCTCTGACACTGGTTTTCACAGGTATGGTTTCCACGCTTCTGGCGAGTATCGCGGTATTGGCAATGGCCACTAGTTTAGGGATCGAACGCTGGTTATTCTTTGCCGAGGCAAAACACACGCAAGCACTTTACTATGGACACTAGTTGCTAGTCCTGATTCACTCCAGCGTCAAATGACTGGTATCGGGGTTAACCAGTTCTTTGTCTTGTTTCAGGTTGGGAATATTGCCAGTTTGCTCAGCCAGACTGAGCTGACTGATATCTGGAGTAACCGTTTCTTTAAATTCGAGTGTTTGACCTAAATCCTCACCCACCTCAGCCAGTTCTATGTGAGATAAATCTGCCACTTCGGTGGTTTGCTTTTTCTTGTGCACAGTGAGTGGGCTACCCTCATTTGCAACCTCCAGATGACTGATATTAGGCTGAACCTTTTTAACGTCATGCTTCAGTTGTTCTAATTCCGATTTAGGTGGAGATAAATCAAGATGGTCGGTACTCGGTGCTTGTGGAGCAGTGCCTGATTTTGGTTTGGATAGGCGAGTTCCTACTGGCTCAGTTGACCAGTCCTGAGCTGGGAGAATACCTCTGGGATCGGTTTGTTGCGTGACTTCTGCTGGTGGCGGAGGTGCAAGATCATCATCAGTAACAGAATCATCCTTAACAGCAACAGTGGCTGGTGGAGGCGGAGGAAGATCGTCCTCGGAAAAATCTGAACTCGAGCTCTGTTCGACATCATCTGTTTCAGAGGCTGGTGGTGGAGCAGTTAACTCGATATCTTCCTCAATCGCCATGGCACTGATTTGTGCGATGGCACCGGCTTTCAGCATGGCGCGCTGGAATGCTTCCGCTTTTTCTTGGGTTAATCCTTTCTTTATGATGACCTGTTTACCAGACATCAGCTTGGTCATGACCTGATCGCTGGCTTTGAACAAGGCTTGAAGTTTAGTTTTGACCTCAATGGGATCAGCGCCAGTAACCAGCTCTGCTTTGAAAACTACCTGAAAGTAATGTGTCGTCAAAGGAAATACCTCTGTCCATTGCTTCTGATGGAACTTAGCATATCAGTTCAAGACTCTATGGTGGTTGAATCTGGATAAGATTGCAACAGTTGTGCTATTGCAGGAAGCTCAGAGCGTTGAGAAATGATCGGCGTTTCGTGATAAGCGGTGTATAATCAACATAACTAATATTGACTATGTCTATCATCACATCTCTATGGCACGCATACTAATTTATGATTCCGGCGTCGGCAATCAGCCCATAGCAAGGTCAATCCGACATGAGATACCCCAAGCTGAGCTTCATCTGCTATCTGATAGTGCTTTTTTTCCATATGGCGAGCGAAATGATGCTG
>CAZLIR010000097.1:0-2184 GCA_964559635.1 uncultured Enterobacterales bacterium | reverse complement strand
GCTGCATCGAGTAAGACTAAGGTCATCGGTTTACTTGCTACGCCGGCGACGATTCACAGGAGATATACTGATGATCTCATTGCCAAGTTTGCCAGCGATTGTGAGGTGATTCGGATTGGTTCGACTGAACTGGTACACATGGCCGAGGAAAAGGTATCTGGCGTTCCAGTCGATATGAATAAACTCTCAGAAATTCTTCAACCTATTCACGAATCTGTGCAGCGACAATCACTGGATCAGGTGATCCTCGGATGTACGCACTTTCCTTTACTCACCGATGAAATCTCGACCATCTTGCCCGATGTTGCGATTCAGGATTCATCTGCTGCTATCGGACGACAGGTGAAACGCTTGGCCGCTGAGGTCGTTTGCTCATCTTCCGGCTCACAACATACGATCTATTTAACCCGAGATGATGGCACGCTGCACAGAAGGGAATGATTCATCAACTGTAATAATTTCAATTTCGCCTGAGAGCGAGACATTTTCGGCAATTTACTATGCCAACCAGCATCTCTTGAGTATAATGGCGCCCACATTCGGTTCACAGCATGAAGACAATGACGTCGAAACACATATTAGCCACAGGTGGAATGGGATACATCGGCTCGCACACAGTCGTTGAGCTGATCGAATCTGGCTACAAAGTTACTATCCTAGACAACCTGCACAATAGTTCTGCAGAAGTTTTAAATCGCATAGAAGCAATCACCGGAGTACGTCCTGAGTTTGTCGAAGGGGATGTGCGAGATGGTGCCTTCTTGGACACATTATTTACTGATAACGACTTTGATGCAGTGATCCATTATGCCGGACTAAAAGCCGTTGGTGAGTCAGTTGAAAAGCCAGAGTTATATTACGATGTGAATGTCTGTGGCAGTCTGCGATTACTTGAGACGATGAAAAAGCACGCGGTGAAGCAAATCGTGTTCAGTTCTACCGCCACTGTGTATGGTGATCCTGACGAACTGCCTCTGACAGAAAATGCGACTCTAAAGCCCTATAACCCTTATGGCAAAACCAAATATGCTGTTGAGCAGCTACTGGGATCAGCTTGTGGTGCAGATGATAACCTTGCTGTGGCAATTCTAAGGTACTTTAATCCGATAGGAGCTCACCCCTCAGGTACGATGGGCGAATCACCATTGGATGTGCCGAATAATTTAATGCCTTACGTGACACAGGTGGCTGTGGGTAAGAGACCCTTCCTGCAAGTTTGGGGTAATGACTATGACACGCCTGATGGCACGGGTGTGAGAGATTATATTCATGTAGTCGACCTCGCCAATGCGCATATCAAGGCGCTTGATTACCTTGACGGTCATTCTGGATGCCACGTCTGGAACATTGGTGTTGGTGAAGGTTACAGTGTACTGGATGTTGTTAATGCCTTTGTTGAGGTGAACAATGTCAAGGTGCCCTATGAGATAAAGCCACGACGCCCAGGTGATGTTGCGGCCTGTTATGCAGATCCGAGTAAAGCGAAATCCGAACTGGGATGGCAAGCGACTCATAACATAAAATCCATGGTTCGTGATAGCTGGCATTGGCAGAGTAATAATCCAGAGGGTTATTAGCCTCTGTTTGAATTAGAGAATAGGATATCTATAGATGAAACAAATTACAGTTGTGGGTGCAGGTTATGTCGGTTTGTCATTGGCAGTGCTACTCGCTCAGCATAATAAAGTCACAATACTAGACTTAGATGCAGATAAAATCAGTCAACTAAAACGGAATCAATCGCCAATACACGATGATTACATTAGTCAATTTCTAGCCGAGAAAGAACTGGAACTGACGCCGACCACAGATGCCGAGCAGGCCTACAAAGAGGCGCAGTTCATCATCGTTGCAACGCCAACGAATTATGATCCAGTTACTAATTACTTCAATACGTCGAGTGTTGAAGCTGTTGTTAAGCAGGCATGTGAATTAGTACCTAATGCAACCATAATCATAAAATCAACTATTCCCGTTGGTTTCACAGCCAAGTTGAAACAGAAACAATGCATCAATAATGTACTATTTTCACCAGAGTTTTTACGCGAAGGTAAAGCGTTGTATGATAATTTATATCCATCGCGTATTATCATCGGTGCTGATACAGAGCAAGCCAGAATATTCGCAGAACTTTTGGTAGAGGGAGCAAAAAAGTCAGCAGATGAGATTGAGACGCTTTACATG
>CAZLIR010000096.1:0-8084 GCA_964559635.1 uncultured Enterobacterales bacterium | reverse complement strand
CAAATATGTTTAATTTCACTGTATTTTTTGTGAATAATTTTGTTAATGTGGCTATATAGCGATTTAATAAACAATTTATACTAAATTAAACAACAATATTACAAGAGTTAATAACAAAGTTATTATCAGCTTAAATTATTGAATTAAATAAACTTATTAAATTTATCCACAATTGAAAGGCAACTCTATAATAAATAAAAAAAGATCTCTTAAATATATTATTTTAATTAGTTAAGTTAACCCCAAATAGCCCCATGCAACAATTAAGTTTACTTTTTTATAGAAAAATATTTTTTTATTAGTGAATGTGTGTATAATCACCTTTAGCAGTTTTGCACATGGCATGTTAAAAAAAACACATAAAACCGTAAAAAGCCGTTGCTTTATGTGTTTTATATCAGTATGATCGCGCATCCCTTGTGGCCTATAACTGAAAAAAACAGTTAATTAAGTAACAAAAGAGCTAAAAGAGACTCAGACAATGAAAAGAACATTTCAACCAAGCGTTCTAAAGAGAAAACGTACTCACGGTTTCCGTAGTCGTATGGCGACTAAGAATGGCCGAGCTGTTATCAATCGCCGACGTGCGAAGGGTCGCAAAGTACTCGCTGCCTAAAACATCTGTAACAGCCGTACAAAAAGAGTCTGTCATTTTAGAAAAACAGTACCCTAAATCAAGACGGTTACTCACATCTCGCGACTACAGTCGAGTATTCTCAGATCCAGTAAAAATATATCAACCTGGTTTGCTGATATTATGTCGTGCAAACCATGAGGGTTGTGCACGCCTTGGAATGGCGGTTAGCAAGAAGAATCTACCTAGAGCCGTTGACCGTAATCGAGTAAAACGCATCATAAGAGAGTCATTTAGGCAATCTATTGACAACATTGCTGTCGATGTCGTGGTTTTAACTCGCAATCCCATTGTAAATATGGATAATACTCAAATCTTTAAACAGTTGGACTGGATGTGGCATCGCGTCAATAAGAGAAACTGGTGAAACGTTTAATAATCCTTCCTATAAGGTTTTATCAAAAATTCATTAGTCCTTTGTTGGGTCAGCGATGTATTTATACTCCGAGTTGTTCTCATTACATGATACAAGCAATCGAGCGATTCGGTATATTCAGGGGCACTTGGTTGGGCATAAAAAGAATTGGTCGGTGTCACCCCCTCAATGAGGGCGGTGATGATCCGGTTCCGGAAGATTACAAAGGTCAATAATTAAATAATGGAAGCACAAAGAACTTATATCATCGTCGGCTTAGCGATCGTTTCATATTTACTGTTTCTTGCATGGCAAGAGGATTATAGCCGACCGGTCACTCCCCCGACGCAAACAACCATTGAAAGCACATCTGTTGATGTCCCAGATTCGATCAATACCAGTGATAACTCAATACCACAAGAGCAGGATTTATTGCCACAAACACCGGTAGTACAGAATACGCCTGAGCAGGAACAAAGCCAGTCGGTAATAACGGTAGAAACAGACGTATTACGCATCGCGATTGACCCGAAAGGCGGCGATGTTGTCTCAGGAAAGTTATTAGACTATCCACAAATCCAGGAAAATCCAGAAATCCCGGTCTACATCCTCAAAAATGAAAATGGCCGTGTTTATACAGCAATGAGTGGTCTGATCGGTGAGGGAATGCCTGATTCTGCCAGTCCACGGGCAAGTTATTCTTATGCTAAAACAGAATACAACTTATCCGAAGGTCAAGACGAGCTCGTCATACCGTTAAGATGGACGAACGAGAAAGGCGTGGTTATCGAGAAACGTTTCACGTTGAAACGTGGCTCATACCTTATTGAGGTTGATTACCAGTTCACCAATGATACTGAGGCGGCGCTTAATGCTACGTTCTTTGGACAAATCAAGCGCGATCGCGTTGTTGAAAGCATTAATGCCGGTGGTGGTATAGGAATTCAAGCATATCTCGGACCCGCCTATTCGACCAACGAAAAACGTTATGAGCGATATGATTTTGATGATATGGATGAAGCCAGTCTCAACGTCAGCACACCAGGTGGTTGGGTAGCTTTCTTGCAGCATTACTTCCTAACTGCTTGGGTTCCAGAGCAATCACAAACCAACCAAATCTCGACCGTGACGCCAAATAATCTGGCCATTATCAGGATAATGACACCGACCAATCGTGTCGAACCAGGTCAATCGCTGGAAACAGGTGGCAAACTATATCTGGGGCCAAAAATTCAAGACGATTTGGAACAAATAGCTGACGGTCTTGATTTAACCGTTGATTATGGTTTTCTTTGGTGGATTGGCCAGCCGTTATTTTCGCTGTTGCAGTGGTCACATTCCTTACTAGGCAATTGGGGCTTGGCGATCATTATGGTGACTATAGTGATTAAGCTTTTGCTTTACCCATTATCCGCAGCACAGTATCGCTCGTTTGCCAAGATGCGACACATTCAGCCGAAGGTTAATGCACTCAAAGAGCGCTACGGTGAAGATCGACAGAAAATGTCGCAAGCCATGATGGACCTCTATCGCAAAGAGAAAGTAAATCCGCTAGGTGGTTGTTTCCCATTGCTCATCCAAATGCCGGTATTTATTGCTCTATATTGGGTGTTGCTAGAATCGGTTGAGCTCCGACATGCTGAATTCTACCTGTGGATACACGACCTCTCGGCAATGGATCCTCTCTACATCCTGCCTCTATTGATGGGCGCAAGTATGTGGTTAATGCAAAAAATGCAGCCAATGGCAGCAACCATGGATCCGATGCAACAGAAGATAATGCAGTTTATGCCGGTCATCATGACGGTGTTCTTCCTGTTCTTCCCTGCAGGACTCGTATTGTACTGGCTGGTTAATAACCTATTATCGATAGCTCAGCAGCTTTATGTGACTCAAAAGGTTGAAAAAGAGTTGGCCAAGAGACCGTCGAACAAAGCGCCTAAATAGAGTCAATAACCAATAGAAATATGACCAACAATCAATCCGACACCATAGTGGCTCTGGCAACACCGGCCGGTCGCGGGGGTGTCGGAATTGTCAGGGTTTCAGGCAAACAGGTGCTTGAGATTACGCAGGCGATGATTGGTCGAGAGATCCCCGCCCGTCAGGCAATACACACTTCATTCTATGATCAAGAGAAACAACTGATCGATCAGGGCCTTGCGATCTATTTTCAAGGACCAAACTCCTACACCGGTGAGGATGTCCTTGAGCTACAAGGACATGGTGGTCCATATATCATGGACATGCTTATTGAAACCATTCTCGGTTATGGGGCTCGATTGGCAAACCCGGGTGAATTTACCGAACGTGCATTCCTCAATGACAAAATAGATTTGGTGCAGGCAGAGGCTGTGGCAGATTTGATCGATGCCGGCTCACGAGAAGCGGCGCGATGTGCCGCCCAATCACTCAACGGGGCATTCTCAGATCATATCCATGAACTCACAGAGGCGATGATCCAATTACGCATCTTTGTTGAGGCCGCCATTGATTTTCCAGAAGAAGAAATCGATTTTCTAGCAGATCAACGCATTGGAGAACGAATTAACGATCTGATTGCTCGAGTAGAAACAACGTTAGAGACTGCAAACCAGGGCGCTATTCTCCGAGATGGCATTAATGCCGTAATTGTTGGTAAACCGAATGCTGGTAAGTCGAGTTTGCTCAATGCACTGTCGGGACAAGAGACAGCTATCGTTACCCATATCGAGGGCACCACCCGAGACGTTCTTCGGGAAGAAATCCAAATCGATGGCATTCCCGTTCACATAACAGACACCGCAGGCATTCGCCAAGCAAACGATGAAGTCGAAAAGATCGGTATAGAGCGTGCAAAAAAAGAAGTCGCTAAAGCAGATCTCATTCTGTTAGTGGTTGATCAGCGAACTGAGCAATCTGGAGAATTAACATCGGCATGGCCAGAGCAGCTGGCGAGACCAGATGTTCCGGTCATTCGCATCTTAAACAAAATAGACCTGACAGAAACGGCCTCAGGGGAAGAAGCGCGTGAGGATGGTTTTCTCATTCGCCTCAGTGCTAAGTTTGGTGATGGGGTCGATGTGTTAAAACAGCGCATAAAGACCTTGGTTGGTTATCAAGACAAACAAGAAGGCCAATTCATTGCCCGACGCCGCCATATCCATGCATTAACGACTTGTCTGAGCCATCTAGAGCAAGCAAAAAAGCAATTTGAGTCTAAGCAAGGTGAACTCATCGCCGAAGAATTACGGTTGGGTCAACAAAATCTAAACGAGATCACCGGTGAGTTCAGTTCCGATGATCTTTTAGGCCGAATATTCAGCTCGTTTTGTATCGGTAAATAAGCCATGATCACAACATCGAACAACTGTTCATTTATTAACCATTTCGGTGTATGATCGCGAGCCCTGTAATTAGACAGTTTTTATAGAGTTAATAATGGATCGTTACGACGTTATCGTAGTAGGTGGTGGACACGCCGGGACCGAAGCAGCCTTGGCGGCGGCACGTCGTGGTTCGAAAACACTGTTGTTGACACACAATATCGATACCCTGGGACAGATGTCGTGTAATCCTGCGATCGGCGGTATCGGTAAGGGACACTTAACGAAAGAAGTTGATGCTATGGGCGGTGCGATGGCTGTTGCCATTGATCAGGCCGGAATACAGTTTCGCACACTCAATGCCAGCAAAGGGCCGGCAGTTCGAGCAAGTCGTGCACAGGCCGATCGAGCCCTGTACCGCAAAGCAATCCGCCAGATATTAGAAAATCAGGAAAATCTCGCAATTTTCCAACAAAATGTCACCGACATTACTATTGAGAATGACATTGTTAAAAGCGTCGAAACAGAAATGGGTTTATCCTATCGCTGTGATGCTTTAGTGCTGACGGTTGGTACCTTTTTGGGTGGAACTATCCATATTGGTGAGGTGCAAAAATCTGGCGGACGTGCTGGCGACCCTGCGTCTATACAATTAGCAGAAACTCTGCGAGCATTCGACTTGGCTGTTGGACGTTTAAAAACCGGCACCCCTGCCCGACTCGATAAACGCACCCTCGACTTTGATAAAATGACGGTGCAAAACGGCGATGATCCACTGCCCTTATTCTCATTTATCAAAACAGACAATCCGCCGCCACAACAGATCCCATGTCACATGACATACACGACCCCGCGAACGCACGAAATCATTCGTGAGTCGATTCATCGATCGGCTATTTTTAGTGGCGCCATTGATAGCTCGGGTCCGAGATATTGCCCTTCAATTGAGGACAAGGTGGTGCGTTTTGCCGACCGCGATTCCCATCAAATCTTTGTTGAGCCAGAAGGACTAGATGTCAACGAGGTCTATCCAAACGGCATCTCAACAAGTTTGCCCTATGAAGTACAGGTTAACTTTATTCGCTCGATAATTGGTTTCGAGAATGCCCACATCCTGAGACCAGGTTACGCTATAGAATACGATTATTTTGATCCGCGCGAATTACAACCGTCACTTGAAACCAAGAAAATCCAAGGGTTGTTCTTTGCTGGACAGATTAATGGTACGACGGGTTATGAGGAAGCGGCTGCGCAAGGCTTGGTTGCTGGATTAAACGCTTCACTGAAATCTGAAGGAAAATCACCGTGGATTGCCCGCCGTGATCAATCCTATATCGGCGTATTAATTGACGATCTGGTGACGCTTGGCACCAAAGAGCCATACCGCATGTTTACTTCACGTGCCGAATATAGATTGCTGTTGCGTGAAGACAACGCCGATCAGCGCTTAACGCCCGTTGCCAGAGAGCTTGGGCTTATCGACGATCATCGCTGGCAAGTATTTAGCGAAAAACAGCAGGCTGTAGAAGATCAACTAGAAGCGATCAAAAGCGTTGTTGTTCACCCGAATACCGAGGCGTCCGAAAAAATTAATCCTTACTTAGAAAAACCGCTCAGTAAGGAATATCACATGAAAGAGTTGTTGAAACGGCCAGAACTGACCTATGACAAACTAAAGTTCATGCTTGATAATCCGACCGAAGATAACAAGGTTGCCGAACAGGTTGATGTCCGCATCAAATATGATGGCTACATACGTCGCCAACAAGATGAGATCGATAAACATCAACGTCACGAGCAAACAAAACTGCCCGAAGATTTTGATTATCAATCTGTCAAAGGACTTTCAACTGAGGTTATGACAAAACTGGAAAACATTCGTCCAGCGACCATTGGTCAGGCGAGCCGAATTTCAGGAATAACGCCTGCAGCGATTTCATTGTTGCTCGTGTACTTAAAGAAACGGCAGCATGTCAGAAAATCTGCCTGAAGTCTGCCGCCAAAGACTCACACAAGGGCTTAATCAACTCGCAATAGCACTACCAGAACAGGCCGCCGAGCAGTTGCTCGCTTATGTTGCGTTACTGGTTAAGTGGAATAAGGCCTATAACCTGACCGCCGTTCGTGATGCCGAGCAAATGGTCATCCGTCATTTACTTGATAGTTTGAGTGTGTTGCCTATGGTGGCCAAGCAAGACATGTTGGACGTTGGCTCAGGCGGCGGCATGCCAGGGATTATTCTGGCGATCTGCAACCCAGAAACATACTATACCCTGCTAGATTCTAACGGTAAAAAGACGCGCTTCTTGCAGCAGGTAAAAACACAACTACAACTAAGTAACGTTGAAGTAATACAAAGTCGCGCAGAAAACTACTCCCCACCAGAACTTTTTGATAGGATAATCAGCCGCGCATTTACTGCGTTGGATAATATGATCGACTGGTGTGGGCCATTGCTATCAGAACAGGGGCTGTTTGTGGCGATGAAAGGCACCTATCCTGAGCCCGAACAAAAACCCATACCGGCGGGCTGGGAAGTAAAAGACGTTCAACCCATCGATGTTCCATTCATTGATGAGCAGCGACACCTCGTCTCGATCGGCAGAATAGCCTCAAATAAATCATAAGGAAATTACATGGCGCGAGTCATAGCCATAGCCAACCAAAAAGGTGGTGTCGGCAAAACCACGACGGCGATAAACCTTGGTGCGGCCCTTGCGAGCGAGGGTTGTAAAGTGCTGATGGTTGATATGGATCCACAGGGCAATGCCACCATGGGCTCCGGTATTGACAAGGAAGATATCGAAACCAGCATCTATGATGTGTTAATGGGAGAGGCTACGGCGGAAGAAGTATGTGAATATGCAGAGCAAGCTGATTTCTATGTGCTGCCGGCAAATGGTGATCTCACCGCGGCTGAGATTCATTTGTTAGAGCTTAACAATCGCGAGTATCGACTGTATAAAGCGATTGCAAAATACAAGCATCAATTTGACTATATTCTGATCGACTGCCCGCCATCGCTGAACATGTTGTCCTTAAATAGCTTGACGGCGGCGGATGGTGTGTTGATCCCCATGCAATGCGAGTACTATGCTCTGGAGGGATTAACGGCGCTGATGGGCACGATTGAGCAAATTCGTGAGAGTGTTAATCCAAGAATTGAGTTGGCAGGCTTGTTAAGAACCATGTTTGATGGTCGCAACCGACTGGCAGTGGATGTTTCGGACGAACTAACCAGTCACTTTGGTGACAAGGTTTACGATACCATTATCCCACGTAATGTCCGTTTGGCTGAAGCGCCGAGTTATGGGCTGCCGGTCATGTATCACGATATTCGTTCGACAGGCGCTCAAGCATATCTTAGTCTGGCACGCGAGATGATGCATAGAGATCGCGTCAAACCAAAGTCAGCCCAACAACAGCAACCCGAAGTGGAACAAGCAGAGTAATACTATGGCAAAAAGAACTGGACTCAAGCGTGGCCTGGATGCCCTGCTAACTAAACCCAAAACAACAACCACAGAAGCGCCGGTGACGAACGAAACATCGGTCGCTGAAACAACCTTGGATAACGGAGATGCCTTAAAGGTGTTGCCGGTTGAATTCTTGCAACCAGGCAAATACCAGCCCCGCAAAGATATGACTGACGAGGGCCTGGAAGAACTGGCGGACTCTATTAAGGTTCAGGGGGTTATTCAGCCAATAGTCGTTCGGCCATTAGCAAAGCAGGATCACTATGAGATCATTGCCGGAGAGCGACGTTGGCGTGCTGCGCAGCGAGCAGAGT
>CAZLIR010000095.1:0-8171 GCA_964559635.1 uncultured Enterobacterales bacterium | reverse complement strand
CATGATCCCGCCCATGCTCTTGCGGCTGATAAGCCGGACATTGATTGCAATATACGGCGGTTTCGCTAATAACGACTGTGGTTTTAAAGTTCTAAACTTATCTGGCATATATTCTCGGATTGTGTGCAGTGTTTTAATTTGTGTGTCGGTTGCCGGTTGCTCCTGCAGCAGCGCATCGAAGTCTTTCACCGTATTGCTAAACATCGACTTATCAAGGCGATGATCACTGGTTTGTTTTGCCATCTTATCTGCCAGTTCCTCAAGACTATCGGCGACAACAAAATCCTCACACTCAGCACACATCTGATCGACGAGCGTACGATTACCAAACACTAATTCTCTGATGAATCGGAATAATCGCCTATCTCTGATCGCGACATTATGCTCAGAGCCAGACACAGCAAACTCTTTTAATGCAATCGCACGATTGAGGATCTGCCAGGAATAGGGTATCTGAAGTTCATTGATAGCATGACACAAAGCTACCGTATCATTGCCCCCCATCAATGCTGGCATAACTCGTTCGCCCTGGGGTGTGATCCAAAGTGCTGAGCGACAGGGTATGAGACTCAGGCCGCGATCGGCAAAGGTCTGCTCAGGGTGACGAATGCCCGCTGCATAGTTCCACATGTTTTCCATTTGGGTCAATTGGGCACCGACTGAGGTTGCCTGCTCTGCCAATTTGCCATCATTGGCCGGGTGACAGCCATTGAGTATGGTTTGTTTGGGCTCAGACCACGCTGCTGGCCAATGCTGTTTCACCTTAGACGCTGAGCCACCGAAGCCACCGGTCGCCATGACCACAGATGGCGCTGAAAATTCAGCAGAGTCAGAGGCACAACCAGTTACAATGCCGTTGCTAGTGTTAATTGACTGAATCCTGTGTTCAAAGTGGAAGTCAATGAGATGACTGTATTGTGCAAGTTGTCGTTTGAGCTGTGTGATCAGACGTAAACTACAACCCCAGAGAATATGATACCGAGGTACTGTGTTGCCAGTTCGCTCAGCCCAGTTCACAGCCGGTAAAAATTTAATCTTCAGATCACGAATGTACTCATATATTTCAGGTATGCAACGCTCAACATAGTATTCAGCCCAGGCTCGTGGCCAGTGTTGATCGGAAGAAAAATCGGCATAGGCTAGCCAGTCGGATAGCGCCAGTTCCTGACTGTCTGCAATCCCTTTACTCTTCTGCTCGGGCGTGCCTACCAGCGCCATTCCACCAAACGCCCAATTGGCCAGCCCACCCATGTCAGATTGTGGACGGGCATCGATTACAATGACGCGTTGTTGCTGTTTGACTAACTCGAGTGTGGTCACCAAACCAGCTAATCCGGCACCGACCACAATCACATCTGCACTATATTGTTTCATAGAGGCAATGTAACTGATTTATAGATCTGTTCCCAGTGTTAAAAATTTTATTGACAGGGCAGAGGTTCTTGATACAATGCGCCTCCTTGCGAATACTGGGGCTATAGCTCAGCTGGGAGAGCGCTTGCATGGCATGCAAGAGGTCGGCGGTTCGATCCCGCCTAGCTCCACCAATATTTTTGCCATCAGTTGTTGACATCAAAACACGGCATCGCTAGAATTCGCATCTCTCGCAAATGAGCGGGTTTTTAAAGTCTAAGCGTCCCCTTCGTCTAGAGGCCTAGGACTCCAGGTTTTCATCCTGGCAACAGGGGTTCGACTCCCCTAGGGGACGCCACTTTTAACGTCACTTTTTTGATGATATTACCAATCATCAAACCCATAATCATCACCACGAAAAATGTCCAAATCATCGGGTTTAAACTCGAAAGATTGGCTATTGTGGGGCCCGGACATAGACCAATCAATCCCCAGCCGATGCCAAATAAGCTCGAACCAATAATCAGTTGACCATCAATGGGTGCCGAGTTTACTTTAGCAATAACAGAGTCATCTAACGAGCGCGTTCTCGGTTTAATCAAAAATGCATAACCTAAGCCAAAAACTAACAGGGCGCCTGCCATTACGAAGGCTAAGCTTGGATCCCATTTACCTGTAATATCAAGAAACTGAATAATCTTGTTTGGATTAACCATTTGAGCGATCATCAAACCCAAGCCAAAAATTAATCCACTCAACAAACTCACCAGATTACTCATCACGAACCTCCTAACAAATGGCGACTGATATAGACAGTAATCACGGCTGAGGACATGAATACACAAGTGGCAACTATTGAGCGTTTTGATAGACGACCAAGCCCACAAATACCATGACCACTCGTGCAGCCATTTGCCATGCTAGTGCCAATACCTACGAGCAATCCTGCGATAATTAGAATCGACCAATCAAAGTTATAGTGCTCTGGTAGTGTGTATGCAGATGAAGCAGTTAACAGGGGCGCTACTACTAGACCTAGGATGAACATTAAACGCCACATACGCTGTCCACTAGCGCCTAAGATCGCATTAGCGAGTATTCCTGAACATCCAGCGACACGACCCGATATAAACATGAGCATGAATGCGGATAGGCCAATTAAACAGCCACCAAGAAAAGATGACCAGACATTGAATTCAATAATTTCCATGTGTATCCCAAGTACAAACTTTCTATTTATTTATAAATAAATTAACTGTGTTATTTACATTAACCGCATTATATCATATTTTTCTAATATAAGTACTTTCTAATATTTTGCAATATGGTCAAGGGTATTATTGCGTGAATGGTTAATTGACTACTGTTGAGAAATATTGTGTTTCAGTTAACATAGCCCTATCTAAGTTTAAGCAGGTAAGAGTGGATGTCAGATACGCTAGTTGTGAAAGAATTTTACGATCCGGTTACCGGAACATTCACATATCTTGTCATTGATAAGCCCACCAATGAATGCATCGTTGTTGATCCTGTTTTAGATTATGATGTGGTTTCAGGTGGGACATCGCTCGACTCACTACAGCCTGTCATTGACGAGATAGATAATCGTGGCTACACGTTGCGGATGGTGCTAGAAACTCACGCCCATGCTGATCATCTTACGGCCGCGAAACAATTAAAAGAACGGTATCAATGTGGTATCGCTATCGGTGTTGGCATTCGACAGATACAGCAAAACTTTAAGAAGATTTATGGCTTTGATGATCATTTCAGCACCGATGGCTCAGCCTTTGATCATCTCCTCGAGGATGGCGACACCTTAAGGTTTGGTGGACAAACAGTTCATGTCATCGCAACACCGGGGCATACAGCAGATAGCCTGAGTTTTCGTATCAATAATTATCTGTTTATCGGTGATACACTCTTTCATCCGGACATTGGTAGCGCGCGCTGTGACTTCCCGGGAGGCGATGCTAAGCAGTTATTTCAATCGATCAATACACTACTAAGTCACGATGAAGATACCATCCTTTGTTTATGTCATGACTATCCGGACCAATCACGCGCACCAGAGACCTTTATCAGCGTTGCACGCATGAAAGACAATATACACCTGGTTCAGGCAGCCAATGACAGTGAAAAGTTCGTTGATATCAGACGGCAAAGGGATGAAAACCTCGCTCTGCCAAAGTTGATTATTCCGTCCGTGCAAGTGAACTGTCAGGCAGGACTAGATCTGAATGATGAAGACGCACGGCTGTATTGGCCAGTAGATAAATTTAAATAACATCATCTAGACTATTCAGTAGCTAGCCTAGAAGTTCTCCCATAGCTTGGCACGATTAGTCTTTGCTTGCTTGGTATCACGGAGTGAATTCACCTTTGAGTACTTATTTGTCTCGGCTTTTACTGCGGGATTATCAGGTTGTGCATCCATCGTTTTATAGAACTTGGTAAAGTCACTTTGATAATCAGTTTTATATACTTTTTTGTCGACCACTTAATATTGCCCTCTGATGCATAAAGTCATCATCTTTCTCAGTAGTGCGATTATAACAAATGAGATTGTCTTGGAGAATGCTTAAGAGATTAATTTTCACGCTTGTGTCAGCAAATCATCCGACCTGGCCGGAGTAGAAGTTTTTCCTGTAGAATGAGTCATTTATGATGGTCAATCACCACATTTTAACTATAATTGACTAAGTTCAGATAACTTTTGGTATCGCATTTGAGCCGACTCAATCAACATTACTCTAAGCACAGCTCACAAAACACAATGAAGACACATTGGATACGCTTCATTGTAAGTGCGGTGTTGACTCTCCCGTTCGCTACTGTATTCGCACAATCCCAACAGATCGATAGCATCAATGAAGTGACCTATCAATTTAATCAACTCTCGACTGACAGAGGACTAATTGAAAATAGGATCAAAGATATTATTCAAGACAGGGCCGGCTTTATCTGGCTGGCAACCCTGTCTGGACTCGTACGCTATGACGGTCACCGGTATCAAAACTATTTTCACAACGTCAAAATACCTACTAGCCTGTCATCGAATGAAGTCACCACATTATTTGAGGACTCCAAAGGGAGACTATGGGTTGGAACAAGTAATGGGTTAAATCGCCAACTGGGACATTCTATAGATTTCAACCGTTACTTCTCAATACCCGAATCGGCGCAAACATTAGCGGATAATTACATTGTTGATATCGCCGAGGATCAACAGAATCGGTTATGGGTAGCTACCCGAACGGCTGTGAATCTATATGATGAGCGAACCGGAACATTTGCACGTTATTTTTTCTATGACTCCAATAGCGGGTTGAATGCCCAAATAGATCAAATAGTAGCCGTCGGTGAAAAGCTCTATGTTTCATCCTCCAGTGGCTTGTTTCGCTACCTTAGCGACGACGGAATTTTTTATCGCTATGGTGTTAAAGACGGATTGCCGACAGATCTCTATAACGTTACGACTATGTCACAGATTGATAATGACAATCTTCTCGTCGCACTAAAAAACGGAGGATTGTTAAAGCTCGCAGCGGACACAGGGCAGTTTACACCGCTAACTAGCATCAATCGTCAACTAGAGGGAATACTTGAAACGCTTGAGATAAGCGCGATTTACCTTCACCCCGAAACACAACAAGTCTGGTTCGGCACACTCAGACATGGCTTATATATTCTTAATCAAGATATGACCGACCTGATTAAGGTTCTGTCATCAAATGCCGACGAATTTAGCCGTTTTGAGCAAGCCGGGATTCAGGGGATTTTTAGTGATGACAGTGGACTTGTCTGGATTTATACCAGACTGGCCGGAATCAATCAGTGGAGTAGTCACACCTTAGGCATAGAGCACTACGGCTCGCGGTCGAGCTTCACAGATGGTGGTCAACTTCGCACATATATCTGGTACTTTAATGAAACGTCTGATGGCCAAATTTGGGTAGCAACTTACCGCGGATTGATGAAATTTGATCCAGTAACCACAACCTATACACCCGTGATGGAGCGAGGCTTATCCTACGAGCAACAACCTACGATTTTCTGGATTGAGTCTGAGCAGGATTACCTTTGGTTGGCCACATCGGAAGGACTTATAAAATATGACTATCAACGCGACCAGGTAGAAACAATTCTACTTAATGAGGGATTGAACAACACCATTTACTCGGTATCTCTGAGTGATGAAAACATTTATGTTGCGGTCGATGAAGTTGGAATTATTGTTTTAGACCGAAAAACCTATGCCAACAAACGTACCAACATATCACCCGACGGTATTTATTCTGGCTTGGTTGATCGTCCGGTCGGTCTGGTCGGAGATGATGATGGTTCCGTCTGGATCCTAACTAGAGAAGGCTTAGTTAATTACAGCCCTGAACAGGATCGCGTGCGGTTGGAATTAACCGCAAATGCCGAACAACTGAGTGGTGGCCGAATATCAGCACTGTATCAGAATGGCAACGAGTACTGGATTGGTACAGGCAGTAATGGCATCAATCGTTTAACAGTACATGATTTTGATAAAAATCACTATGAGATAAGTCAGTTCGATGATATCCCGGAACTAGCCAACTTAATCGTAAATGGCATTATACCGCATGGTCAGGAACAGCCTGAAGTTTGGATTAGTACACACAGTGGAATATTGTTGTTTGATACAGCCAACAATTACATTCGTCGATTCCGACAGAGTGAAGGTATGCAAGACAGGGAATTTAACGAGGGCGCATACTTCAAAGACTCTAAAGGCAGTTTGTACTTTGGCGGTGTTAATGGCTTTAACCGAATTGAGGCCGGTGAGTTTAACCAAAGTGATTATGACCCAGTATTGCGGATTACTGATATAGGAATTTCGTGTATTTCTGATTCTGAGGAATGCATCGAGGCTGATAATCGTCTTAAAGACATTGTTGAATGTGAACAATATGGCGAGCAATGTAATGTCATTAATCGCACATTGCCCAGCGATCTCGAGACTGTTTCGATAGAATATGCTTCTCTGGACTATACATTGCCTGAGAATAATATTTATCGCTACCGATTGCGTAAATCTGACACAACACCCTGGATTGAAACCGGTGATAACACGCAACTCACGCTTTCGGGACTATCGGCGGATACTTATACGCTTGAAATTCAAGGCACAAACTTCATCGGTGAGTGGAGCTCTGACGTTGCCTCGATTAGCTTTGTTGTTGCGCGTCCCTGGTACTACCAAAATTATACCTTTGTCATTCTATTTTTAACGATTGTGACGAGCCTTTACTTCTTCAGAGAGATTCAGATACTTCGTAAACAAGAAAAGCAACGAATTAGACAGGCTATCCGTACGAATGAGGAGAATTTTAAGTTTGCTCTGTGGGGTAGTGGTGATGAACTGTGGGACTGGAATATTACTCATGGTTATATAAGACGCACCAATCCTATCCAGCAAATTGATTTCAATAATCAAGCTGATCAAGATTTAAGCATGAATGATGCTTTTGCAAAACTTCATTCAGATGATACTCAGCGAGTGCGCAATGAAATGACAGATCTCGTTAAGGGTAATCAACCCTTTGTAGAGTCCGTTTTCAGAGTTAAGAGTAAGGCAGAAGGGCACTTGTGGGTTATGTGCCGAGCCCGGGTAGTTGAGCGAGATGATGAGAATAAGGCGATTCGTGTACTCGGCTCATTGAAAGATATTACCTTAATGAAGGCCACTGAAGATAAACTCACGCTCATTGCTCAAGCGTTTGAGAATACCAAAGAAGGCATTAGTGTGGTCGACTCAAACTTTTTGCCAATCTTCAATAACTCTGCTGTTTATGATATCACCGGTATGGATCAGCTTGAGGCACTCAACAAACAATACTTCTTTTCTCCTGAGAGTGAGAATTATTCGTTGTTAAAGCAGGTCAAAACCTACTTGCAAAACTTTGGCGAATGGGAAGGTGAGATCTGGGAGAGACGTCAAGACGGCACAGAATTTGCCATGTCGCTTAAAATAGACAAAGTGAGTGACGCTCCTGATGAAGATGACTATTTCATTTGCGTCTTCTCTGACATCACGTATAAGAAGCGCTCAGAGGAGGAGTTAATCCGTCTCGCCAATATTGATGCACTCACAGGTCTACCCAATCGTTCGCTGTTCCTCGATCGGTTATCCCATGCAATAGCTCATGCGCGACGTAACTCAGGTATGTTTGCATTGTTGTTTATCGATCTGGATAACTTTAAGAATGTGAACGACACCCTGGGGCACAGCATGGGTGACAAAATGCTCATTAATATTGCTAAAAGACTAAAAAGTTGTGTTCGAGATGTCGATACCGTATCCCGCTTAGGTGGCGACGAATTCACTGTGATTCTGGAAAATATTCATAACACCAACGAAGTAGGCATCTGTGCTAATAAAGTGCTTAATCGTCTGAGTCAATCCATGGAAATTGATGGTACCTTGCTCAAATCAACGCCTTCAATTGGTATCGGCATGTACCCGGCGCATGGCCAGGATAAAGAAAGTCTGCTTAAAAATGCCGATTTAGCCATGTATTCCGCCAAGGAGAAGGGCAAGAATAACTACCAATTTTTCACCGAAGACATGACCAGTTTAGCGATGGAGCGCATCAGTATTGAGAATAAACTGCGCGAGGCCATTGAGCTCAATCAACTCACGCTGTTTTATCAACCTAAAGTATATAGCGTGAATGGTGAAATAACGGGCTTTGAGGCACTGGTTCGCTGGATACATCCGGAAGACGGCATGATCTCACCGGGTGCTTTCATACCAGTTGCGGAGGAAACCGGCCTCATTCTATCAC
>CAZLIR010000094.1:1251-8275 GCA_964559635.1 uncultured Enterobacterales bacterium | reverse complement strand
TCATTGGCTATGGTCATATGCTGGAGCACCTTCATCCGAATGCCCGAGGTTATTTTCTATTGGCTGAGGCCTACGCCGATGTCATATCAGAGCAGCAGTTCTTATCTCAGCCGGCATTATCGATTCCGCTGGCCGTGGCGTGGCAGGATATTCCTTTAACCGAAGTTGATAAGCTTGTTGCCAATGACAAAATACGCCAACTAACGTCAGGTTATCCATTCAAAGAGACACAGCGCTCGGTCATGCCACCGGTAAATAATGATTTTAATCAGCAAATGGCGCAAAAGCGTCTTCAAGGTGGTGACTGGCTTGAGACGATGCAAACAATGCTCACACAGTATCAGCGTCAGGAGCGATTCCCTGCGGCCGCTAAAGTTGCCGCGATCATGTCTGATGCGCTTCCCGATCAACATCAAATTGCATATATAGCGGGGCAGCTGTATTTCAAAGTGAATGATTTACCGATGGCACTTTATTACCATAAACAAGCGCTCGCCATGGAACCACAAAACACAAACTACCTGCTGATGGCGGCTCGCTCGTATTACATGAATCGAGATCTGCCAACCAGTATCAAATTATTAGAGCAGGCAGTTCGACTGGCACCTGATAATCAACAAGCGAAGTTTCAACTACAGAGAATTAAGGCAGAGTTAACCGGTGGCTAAGCAGAGAACCAGATTATTTCGGCTGATTATGATCAGTATTCCGATACTGTTTTTCGTGCTGCTCGAGTTGGTTCTCAGAGTGGTTGGTTATGGTCACTCCTATCCGCTATTTATCACTACCCCTGATAGTGATAATTATGTCCTCGCCAGACCCGATATCATCAAGCGCTACTTTGCTGACAATGTCCTTAAACCATCGGTCACGATGGAAGCCAACCTATTTTTAAAGAATAAACCTGATAATGGTTTGCGGATATTCGTTCAGGGAGGATCGACAGCGGCTGGATTTCCCTATGGCCTTGGTGCATCACCGGCAGGCATGTTGGATCAGCGCCTAAAGCAAACATTCCCTGATAAGCATGTTGAGGTGATCAACACAGCAATGTCTGCTGTTAATAGTTTCACTCTGTTAGATTTTGTCGATGAAATCATTGCGCAAGAGCCAGATGCGGTGTTGATCTATGCCGGACATAATGAGTATCTGGGCATCATGGGCGTTGGATCAAATTTCTCCGCGCTGGGCTCATATGGTGCCAACCTGACGATGCTTGCACTGAGAGATTATCGGCTCTATCAACTACTGCAAAATATCTATGTCAGCCTGTTTGTTGATATTCCAACTGAAGCTGCGCAATCCGACCAACAAATATCTCGCACCTTTATGGCCAAGGTGGCGCGCGAAAAGAATATTGCCCTAGAGTCAGAGCTCTATGCCGCCGGACTAGAGCAGTATCGCAATAATCTGACCACGATCATTGATAAATATCATAGTGCAGGCATCCCCGTTTATCTTTCCACTATCGCCAGTAATTTAAAAGATCAGCAGCCGTTTGTGAGCTCAGAGATTAGTCGTGAGTCCAAAATGGCACTCAACAATTTAATACAGGTTGCTCAGTCAAATGCCACAGCAAATCAATTGCAGGCACAAATAAACCGGGTATTGAATACAGAAGAAAACAAACACAGTGCTGATGCGCATTTCATGGTGGGTAAAGTGTTCGAGATGCGCGGACAACTGAAACAGGCGTTACCATATTTTGTCAAAGCGAAAGAGCTCGACCTGTTGCGCTTCAGGGCTCCAGAGGCAGTCAATAAAATGATTCAACAGCTTGCCGAGAGGGAAGGTGTTTATCTTGTCGACTACCAGGCTAACCTCGCGCGAAAATCACCCGCAGGAGTGATTGGAAAAGAGTTTATGCTTGAGCATTTACATCCCAACCTGCAGGGCTACTTTGTGCTTGCTGACTCATTTTATGAGCAGCTGATGGCCAATACATTCAAAGCACTTGATAGTGTTCTGGTAGATACAAATACCGCCTGGCGAATGAGACCGGTATTGCCCGCTGAGGAGTATTTTGCTTATGCACAGATTGTCCAACTCAAGGCTGATTATCCCTTCGTGTCCGAGCCGGTTGAATTTGTTTTGCCTAAGCCGGGGGACTGGCAACAGGCACTTGGACTGCAGCATTTCCAGAAAGAGAGTGATTGGATTACCATGATCACTCGCTCTTATAAGGGGTATGTAGATGCCCGAAATATGCCGATGATTATGAAATCAGCACAGATCATTGCCGATGCTATGCCGCATAATCATCAGGCTAATTATGAGTTTGGACGACTCCTGGTCCAAGCCGATCGGGTACCAGAATCAGTGCTGTATTTCAAACGCGCATTGATTGAAGAGCCGGAAAATCCAATCTATCTTAAGGCCTATCAACAGGTCGTCGAATAGCCATGTCCATTTGCATAATTTTATGCATAAAATTACTAAACGTTCTTGCTAATCGAATCAAAAACAGCCTCTTAAACTCATTTCTCGCATGAAGATCCGTTATGAATACGTATGTAGTCTATTGCTTGCACTTCAGATTTCCATAAGATGTATCCATTCATCCGACCGTGTGTCGATGGGGTATATGAGAGGACTCTAGTATTCACTCATATTAGTGATATCAACAGAGCCTTAACAATAATAAAATGGGGTTATACAATGACGAAGTTCAAGCCGAATCTCTTGACTCTGGCTTTTATGGCTATGGGACTGGCGACATCGATTGCATCACCAATCTATGCTCAGGAACAAGCCGATGAAGAGCAAACACCTGCCGAAGCAGAATCCAACAACGAAACCTCTACTAACGATGTCAGCGATGATGATAATTTAATCACCATCACTGGTTACCGTGGTAGTTTGGTTCGTTCTCTTGACCAAAAACGCTATGCTGACACCGTTTCAGAGCAACTCTCCGCCGATGACTTAGGTGCATTGCCAGATGTATCTATCGCAGATGCTTTGACACGTCTTCCGGGTATTTCAGCAGTTAGAACCGGTGGTCAGGCAGCTGAAATTAATATTCGCGGTTTATCCGGTGGTTTCATTCTCGCAACCTTAAATGGTCGTGAGCAGGTTTCTACCAGTGGTACGCGAAGTGTTGAATTTGACCAGTATCCATCAGAGCTGATTGCATCTGGTGCGGTCTACAAATCACAGAAGGCCTCACTTATCGAAGGTGGTGTTGCCGGTACTGTTGAATTAAAAACAGCCAGTCCACTGGACATTCGTGATGATTACGTCATGAATTTCAACATTCGTGGTATGCAAAACGACCGTGCTGAAGAAATTTATGATGCCGAAGAAAATGGCTACCGCGCGAGCTTTTCTTATCAGGGTAAGTTCCTCGATGAAACATTAGGTGTCTCACTGGGTTTTGCACGACTAGAACAACCCAGTGTTGCAACTCAATTCATCGGACTGGCCTACAATGCCTCGCGTGATTTGGATGGCGACGGTGATTCTGAATTCTTATCAGAAGGTATGGAATTACAACACAAGGGTGGTGTTGAGGTTCGTGATGGTTATGTTGCCGCGCTTGAGTGGGTTCCCTCAGATACCTTCAGTCTGAAAGCAGATGCTTTTATCTCAGAGTTCAACTCTGAGCAATTCGCGCGTGGTCTCCGTGTTAAGTTCGGTGGCCCAACGGCTAATTATTACTTCCCGACTCTTTCGGGGGATAATGTCATCGGTGCTAGCATCGTTCGCACAGGACAGAGCTTCACTCGTGTTGAAATTGCCAACGATGACGACTCAGAAGTCGATGAAGTCGAAAACTTCGGCATCAATGCCGCTTGGCAGTTAACGGATCAATTCCGACTCATTGCTGATGCATCCTACTCAGCAGCCTCTAGTGATTTTCAAAATCGCTTACTTTGGTCTCTGGTCGCTGAGGATGCCACAATAGCCAACCCTGTGTTTGATACAGGTGTTGGAATCAATTACCGTCTGAATGGTTTAAATCTGCCTGATGTCGGTTTCAACCAGCCATTTGACGATATTACCCGCGTCATGCCGAGTAAATATGGTACCTATCCATATCAATATACCGATGATCTGAAAGCCATTAAGCTTGATGGTATCTATGAGCTGAATGACAGCGACTGGTTTACATCATTCGAGTTTGGTGCGCGTTTCTCAGAGCGAAACTATGACCAAAACCGCTCTGTGTATGAATACGGTAGCGATGGTGCTTTCTTACCTTCAGAGCCACCATTCCGTTTAACATCTGATTTGGCACGTCCAGTCAGTTGGAGTGGTGATTTCAGCTACTTCCCAAGCTATCTGGCCATTGATATTGATGCTGTTTTAGCCCAGTGGTTACCAGCAGGTGAGGGGCAGCCAGTACAAACATGGGGAGTCAACGCACTTGGTGTTTTAGATAACAGTACAGCATGGAGCGTACTGCAGAGTGGTGATGTTCGTGAGCAGGTTCGCTCATTCTACTTCATGGCTAACCTCGATACTGAAATGTTTGACTTGCCTGTAACAGGTAACATCGGTGTTCGAGTTGTTCACTCTGAACAGTTAGCTTCAACACTGCAAAATGTGAACGGTGATGTGAGCCTAGGCGCTCAGAACGTGGCTGATGAGGTGGGACTGGTTAATGATCAGTATGCACCCGGTACCGACGGTATTTCATATACAGAAACACTGCCTCAGTTAAACTTGAACTTTAAGCTGGATGATAATTCACAGGTTCGTTTTTCTGCCGCACGTGTCATGGCGCGACCACCTATTCAGTGGTTGGTCTCAGAGGTCAGTGGTCAGGTAAATACTGATACCTATGAGTTCAATGCCAGCAGTACCAATAGTCCACGACTAAAGCCGTTTTTGGCAGACCAGATTGACTTGTCTTACGAATACTACTTCGAAGATTCAGATGGTGCCTTTGTCGCAGCGCTTTACTACAAGGACATTAAGTCATTTATCGACACATTAACGGTCGAGAACTTCGACTTCTCTACAACGAATATTGCGGTTCCAGAAACGTATCTGAATCCAATTACTCTGGAAGAGCGTGAAGTAACTTACGGTGATTACACAACACGTGTAAACAACGCCCAGGGTGGTTACATCCAAGGTTACGAATTAGCGTACACGCAAGTCTTCTCTAACTTACCTGAACTATGGTCAGGTCTGGGTGTGAACATCAGTTACGCCTATGCAGAGAGTGAGGTAACCCAGTTGATTGACCTTGCCGGTGCTTCTATTGAGATTCCATTAGATGGACTTTCAGAGGATGTACTGAGTGCGACTGTGTTCTACTCTTACGAAGACTTCGAAACACGCTTGAACGTTCGTTATCGTTCACCATTTGTATCTGAGCAAATTGCTATTAATGAGCAGACAGTGTTCTTTGATAGTGAAACGGTGATTGATTACCAGGCTTCATATAACTTGAGCGAGAAAATGAAAGTGTTATTCCAAGTGAATAACCTGACTGACCAGCCGACCAAATCGTATTTTGGTGCTGAGCAGTTTACCGGTACTTTGCAGTACTTCGGTCGTCAATTTTTCTTGGGCATGAGTTATCAACTCTAATCGAGGTGCCCTATGACCAAGTTAAATGAAAAAAATCATTGGAGATTACCCATGAAAGAGAATGTAAAGAACATATTAGGTCGTCCATTGGCGATGCTAATGATGACCCTAGCACTCCTGATAATCTCAGGATGTGGTGGCGGCTCTGAACCAGAGTCAGGTGTTAAAATCTTGAGCTGTGCGTTGCCTCAGGTACCAGATGCTACAGGCACACAGTGTGTTGATCCACCACCACTAAGCTGTCCTGCACCTACAGTACCAAACGAAACAAATGATGCCTGTGTGATTGGTGCCGATCCAAATGCACCGATGCCGACTATCTTTGCTGGCGAAAACGAAGCGATTCTGTTCTATAACCGCCCACAAGATGCATCAAATGACCCCGGAGACCCAGTCTATGAGGGATATCGCCTTCATACTTGGAACAACCCAGCAGGTTGTGACTCCTATGCTGATGAATCACTGGCTGAGTCCTGGGCCAATGGATTGGTGATTGATGGTATCGATCCAAACTACGGTGCGTACTGGATTCTGAAACTGAAAGAAGGTTACAACGATTGTGGTAACTTCATTATCCATATCGGCACTGACGATGAGGGTAAGGAACTCGGTGGTGGCGACTGGGCCATGAATCTTGTGCAAGATGATCCAGACTTTGTCCGTATGAACTGGACGCTGTCGAATTATCCAGCTGTATTTGAGTATCCAATTACATCACTTGGTGAATTACCGCTACAGATTTCTGACTTTGCGGCTCACTGGATTGATGCAACCACACTGGTTTGGGATGTTGATGCGGCGACACTCGGTGCGACATCGTTTAAGTTGCATTTCTCAGCCGATGCTTCAATTGAAGCGGATGAGAATGACAACCTGACAGGGACTGCATTAGACCTCACAGCGGGTGAGTTAACTGCTGAGCAGTTAGCGATGTACCCTCAGTATGATGGTTGGGTTGCGCTCACCGGTGACTGGACAGCTGAAGATGCTAAGGGCGTTCTTAAGAACCAACTTGCGGTTGCAGCTTATGATGCCGAAAGTGCCGTAGCAGCGACCTACGTTCAGTATGCCAAAGTATTAGATGACATCTACACCAAAGGTGACAATGACGCAAATGAGGCGTCACTCGGACCTATATACAATGATGATGGTTCGATTACCGCCGCGGTTTGGGCTCCGACAGCTCAGTCTGTGACATTAAATCTCTATGATGATGCTAAGAATCTGACTGGCTCACAGGCAATGACTGAAGATGCTGCGACAGGTATCTGGTCATACACCGGTGACAGTGCTCTGGATAGAACGTTCTACACCTATGAGTTGACCGTGTATCATCATCAAAATAATGCGATTGAGACGATCACTTCAACAGATCCATACTCTGTCAGTTTGTCTACCAATGGTATGCACAGTCAGTTTGTGAACCTGAATGACGAAGATCTGAAGCCAGTCGGTTGGGATGGCCATACTGTTCCTACCA
>CAZLIR010000094.1:0-1151 GCA_964559635.1 uncultured Enterobacterales bacterium | reverse complement strand
CTGAATGACGAAGATCTGAAGCCAGTCGGTTGGGATGGCCATACTGTTCCTACCATCATGGATCCAGAAGATGCGGTTATCTACGAGGGTCATGTGCGTGACTTCAGTGCCCGTGATATGAGCACCTCGGAAGCAAACCGTGGTAAATACCTGGCATTCACTGAGAGTGGATCGGCGCCAATGCAGCATCTGGCTAATCTGGCAACGACGGGTGTTACCCATTTCCACATGTTGCCGACTAATGACATCGCCAGTATCAATGAAGATCCGGCCAATATCGTTGATATTAACGATACAGTCGCTGATCTCTGTGCAGTCAATGCCGATGCACCAGTATGTGGCGTCGAGTCAGACAGTGCGACACTACTGTCTGTATTTGAGAGTTACACGCCATTCTCTACTGATGCGCAGGCACTTACACAAGCCATGCGCAACAATGACTCGTTCAACTGGGGTTACGATCCTAAGCACTACAACGCGCCAGAGGGTATTTATGCCACTGATGCCGACGGTCCTGCTCGAATCCTGGAAAAGCGTCAGATGACTATGGCGTTGCATGACATTGGTCTTCGTGTGGTAATGGATGTTGTTTACAACCATACGAATGCCTCAGGTCTATATGACAACTCAGTGCTAGATAAGGTTGTACCAGGTTACTACCATCGTCGTGACCTCATCTCAGGCGGCGTTCAGCGCTCGACTTGCTGTGACGATACAGCACTTGAGAATGTCATGATGGACAAGCTCATGGTTGACTCGCTCCTGCAGTGGACTGAGCAGTACATGATTGACGGTTTCCGTTTCGACATCATGAGTCACGGTTCAGTTGCTCAGATGCTTGCAGCACGTGATGCAGTTCAGGCTGTTGATGCTGATAACTACTTCTACGGTGAAGGTTGGTTCCGAGGCGATGGTCGCACAGATCAAGCCAATCAGGACAACATGGCTGGTACAGAGATAGCGACATTCAACGATCGCCTCAGAGAAGGTATCCGTACTGGTGCGCTATTCAATGCTGATGGCAGTCTGCAAGAGCAAGATGTGGTCAAGTTAGGTATGGCCGGTACACTGGCAAACTATGTACTTGAGAGCTCAGGTGGCACAGCCAGCACTGGTAGCAGCTTCTCACGTCCGGCGTATGCTTTAGACCC
>CAZLIR010000093.1:0-8358 GCA_964559635.1 uncultured Enterobacterales bacterium | reverse complement strand
CTTCAAGCATGAGTTGATGTGTGCGAATGGCGATCATGCTGGTTTGCTCTGCCGGTTTAGCAATCACGGTGTTACCGGCTACGATGGCCGCGGCAATCTGACCAAGATAAATAGCGAGAGGGAAGTTCCAGGGACTGATACACACAATCACACCGCGGGAGTCCAATCGCTGATCTTGCGCTAATTCTTCCGCGCGTGCGGCATAATAGCGGCAAAAGTCGACAGCTTCGCGCACCTCATCTATACCATCTTGCATGACCTTGCCCGCCTCTTTGGTACACAAGGCCATCATTTCAGCACAATGTGTCTCCAGTAAATCGGCTAACTTACGGACAATATCACCGCGAGCTTTAGCATTGGTTTGCGACCAGGAATCGAATGCCGTTTGTGCCGTGGCGACCATTTCTGACATTTGCTCTGGAGTGTGACGCACGATATGACCCAATATCTCCGACTGATTGGCGGGATTAGTCATGGGGATAGCGTCATCGCCTGCTGAAGGTAAATTCTTTTTATAGTCCTCAAACCAATCCGCCATTTGCTTTAACAGTGGCACTGTGACTTGTGGATCAGCGAGTTCCATTCCAGCGGAATTGGTTCGCTCAGCACCATACAGTTCAGATGGCATCGGGATTTGCGGATGATGATGTTGACCATGCTGTTGTGCTGAATCAATCGGATCGGCCAATAAGCTCTCCAAACTGATTGACTCATCAACGATGGCATTAACAAACGATGTATTGGCCCCGTTTTCCAACAGGCGTCGCACTAAATAGGCCAGTAGGTCCTGATGCTCACCGACAGGCGCGTAAATACGGCAACGTACCTTGTCTTCCTGCACGACCTGATTAAATAGGGTATCTCCCATACCGTGGAGACGCTGAAACTCATAGTTGTCTCGTTGCTCGCCCCCCATCTGTAGCACGAGTGCGGCAGTGTAGGCATTGTGTGTCGCAAACTGGGGATAGATAAAATCGCGATATGACATTAACTTTTCAGCGCAAGCAAGATAACTGACATCTGTATTCACTTTACGGGTGTAGACCGGGTAGCCCTCGAGACCCATTTTCTGACTATGCTTAATTTCTGTATCCCAGTAAGCGCCCTTGACCAGACGCACCATCATTGAACGATTATTGGTCTTAGCAAGGTTGTACAGCCAATCAAGAACATATGGCGCACGTTTCTGATAGGCCTGAACCGCAAGACCAAAACCAGTCCAGTCGCCGAGTTGTGGATCGCTGAACACCGCTTCAATGACATCGAGTGAGAGATCAAGTCGATCAGCTTCCTCGGCATCGATGGTAAAGCCAATGTCATATGATTTGGCAGCTAATGCCAGCTCAAGTACTTTGGGTACCAACTCGTCCATAACCCGCGACTTTTTCAAGTATTCGTAGCGCGGATGAATCGCTGAGAGTTTGACTGAAATGCCCGCACTCTTGATTGGGCCGCGATTATTCGCCTTACTGCCAATGTCGTGAATGGCTGTCATATAGCTCTGAAAATACCGCTCAGCATCGATTGCTGTCCGAGCGCCCTCGCCTAACATGTCATACGAGTAGCTGTAACCAATGGCCTCAAACTCAGCGGCGCGATTCAGTGCTTCATGGATATTGGTGCCCATGACAAACTGCTTGCCCATAATCTTCATGGCATATTGCACCGACGCCCGGATCACGGGCTCACCTAAACGACCAATCGTCTTTTTCAGCACGCCAAATTGCTGTTGCTTATCCTGATCGGTGTAGTTGACCATCTTACCGGTAATCAACAGCCCCCAAGATGAGGCATTCACAAAGATGGAATCACTGTTACCAAGATGCGTAGCCCAGTCACCACGCGATAACTTATCGCGAATGAGATCATCTTGAGTCTCATCGTCCGGAACTCGCAACAGCGCCTCGGCAAGACACATCAACACAATCCCTTCCTCACTTGAGAGGGAAAATTCGTTTAATAGTGCATCGATACCACCCTGGCCAATTTGATCCTTGCGAATGGTCTGCACTAGCTCTCTGGCACGATCCCATGCCTGTGTTTTCTGACGGCTGGTGATATTTAATTCAGAGAGTAGTTGCGGAATAATTTCATCATCATGGGTATGATAATGCGCACGTATTTTGTGTCGCAATGGACAGTCAGTAGTAAGGTTGGCGGTACTGTACATCTCGTGTCACTTAATTGTTATATTTCCGGTGAATTGCTGTGATATTTTACCCTAGAATTTAATGTTGAGCATACGAAAATCACTGATGGTTTAAACGTCATGAGATATATCTACCTAGTTAGACTTACGAAATCTACATGGAAGGATAAGCTGCTATCTGATCGACAATGACCAAGCCTAACTCATTAGTCTGACGCTAATTTCTTCAGCTCGTCACCACTCACACGAACAGGCACCCAGCCATGCTTGAGCTCGGCGCCGTGTGATTCATAAAATCGGATTGCACCCTCATTCCAATCAAGCACACACCACTCTAGGTGACTGCATTCCCGTTCCATTGAAATTTTGGCTAGCTCCTTGAGTAAAGCCTCACCAATACCGCGTCCACGAAATTCTTCGATAACACAGAGGTCCTCTAGGTAAATCCCCGGACTACCAAAGAAGGTCGAGTAGTTATGAAAGAACAGCGCAAAACCCACTACCTGCCCTTCTTCCTCAGCCAGAATGACCTCGGCATAACGCCGCTCACCGAATAAGGTTTTTTCCAGTGCTTCCTCGGTCGCCTTAACCAAATGCAACATCTTTTCGAACTCAGCAAGATGCTTAATCAGATACAGGATGGTTGGAACATCCTCAACTGTGGCAAAGCGTATGTTCATGACTGCTGCTCAAGCTTGGCATTCATCTCATCAAATAATGCTTCAGCTTCCTGATTGCCTTGGTCCATTTTCGAGACCACATAAATGGCTAGACTCGAGATAACAAATCCCGGTAATAACTCGTAGAGATCAAACCAGCCACCGGAGAGTTGTTTCCAAACCACGACAGTGACAGCACCAGCGACCATACCAGCTAGAGCGCCATTGCGACTTGTTTCTCGCCATAGTACTGAGAACAGCACAACTGGACCAAAGGCAGCTCCTAAACCAGCCCAGGCATAGCTCACCAAGCTAAGCACTTTGCTATCGGGATCCTGACCAATGAGTAGCGCGACAACAGCGATAACAACAACCGAGATTCGACCGATTAGTACCAATTCCTTATCGGTGGCATCACGACGGAAGAAACGTTTATAAAAATCTTCAGTAATGGCACTTGAGCAAATGATTAGCTGAGAATCAATGGTCGACATAATCGCCGCGAGAATGGCAGCTAACAAAAATCCAGCGAACCAGGGGTTGAACACAACCTGTGTCAATAAGATAAACACAGCTTCAGAGTTTGTGGCTAAATCGACTGCTTCAGGACGCCCTGAAAAATACGCGATACCAAATAAACCTGTCAGCATCGAACCAAATAAACTGATCACCATCCAGGACATAGCTAAACGACGCGCCGGCTTGATAGCAGCTACCGACTCAGCTGCCATGAAACGCACAAGGACATGAGGTTGACCAAAATAACCAAGCCCCCACGCCTGCAGGGAGATGAATCCCATGAGCGTTATCCCCTCACTCCATGACACTAGCACCGGATTTACTGACTCTATGGTCGCCATGGTTTCCGATAAGCCACCCAGTTCATACAACACAACCGCGGGAGCAACCACCATCGCGAGCATCATTAAAATTGCTTGAAAGAAGTCGGTCCAACAGACCGCCAAGAAACCACCAAAGAAGGTGTAAGACACTATGACCGCAGCACCTATCCAAAGCGCAATGTCATAGTCAACGCCAAACGAAGATTGGAACAACTTAGCGCCACCCACCATGCCGGAGGAAGTATAGAAGGTAAAAAATACTAGGATCACAATGGCTGAGATGATGCGCAGGGCGTTGGATTTATCAAAGAAACGATTCTCAAAGTAATCCGGCAAAGTAATGGCATCACCGGCCAATTCTGTGAAAAGTCGTAACCGCGGTGCATTAAAACGCCAGTTCAAGTAGGCACCTACGATTAACCCCAGTGCAATCCAACCCTCACTGAAACCACCCAAATATATGGCGCCCGGTAGTCCCAACAACAACCACGCGCTCATATCAGAGGCACCGGCCGATAATGCGGTTACTGCGGCGCCTAACCGTCGACCACCGAGTATATAGTCGGATAAATTATTCGTGAGTCGATAGGCAATGCCGCCGATGGCGAGCATAGCTACAAGATATGCAATAAAGGTGATCAGTGTTGGTAGACTGATTGACATAAATGCCTCCGTGGTGAAGAGTTGTCAGCCACCATACCAACGATTTCAGGAACGGGCAAAATTATCTGTAGTAATCTGCCAGAAACTCCTCGAAGGTATTGGTGCTTTTTTGTTCTAATTCTCGCTGTCGTTCGAAGGACTGCTTTGCCTCTTCGACAAAGCGCTGCTTCAGCTCATCAGGTAGCTGTTTTGATCTAAAGTAATCTGCGTGCTCGGTGGCTTTATCGGAAGCAAAATCAAAGAATCCATCACCACGTTTTGTTACCTGACTGACAATCTGACCCGACAATGTCAGTTCTGGTGAATCAATCATATGGACAAATTTTGCGAGTGCATCCGCATGACGGCTCGATTGCTGAGCCTCATCCAGTAATTGTGCGATCGGTTTCAGCTCTTGGAATATTTCCTTAGCCCAACGCGACAGTGAAATCTCACGATTATCCCGCGTTAATCTTAAATCCGGATGGCGGCCGAACTCCACCACACGACGACGGTTCTCGGCAATTTCTGAATCCTCACGGGCACTGATAAACGGGCTTGGAGAAAGAAGATTGTGCAACAACATACAATCAATGAATGCCCCCTGCTCTCGACTGATTCCGATCGGGTCAAACAGGTTCAAATCCAGCGCCCGCACCTCGATATACTCAATGCCGCCACGACGCAACGCCATACTAGGTCGCTCACCAGGCTGCGCCACACGCTTTGGTCGAATGGTTGAGTAATACTCGTTTTCTATTTGTAACAGGTTGGCATTGAGTTGCTTGTACTCACCATCAACAACCACACCGATTTTTTCATACAACGGCTCAGGTGTACTAATCGCATGCTCAAGGCCATTGATGTAATCCGTGACATTGTTGTAGCTAATGTTTAGGTGTGCCTGAGCATTATTGGAATAGCCTAAATCACTCATCCTCAATGAGGTTGCATAGCGACCATAAACTGTACCCGGTACCAGTTCATCGAGATGCGATTTTTTACCCTGTAAATAGGATTCACAGATTGCCGGAGAAGCGCCAAACAGATAAGGAATAATCCAGCTATTACGCAAATAGTTGCGGATTAAGCCCATATATTGGGTCGAGATAAAGTCTTGCTTATCCCCTGTTTCGCCATGGTAGTCATACATCATGTCCCAAAATGCTTGCGGCAAGGAAAAGTTGTAATGCACCCCAGCAATGGTTTGCATGAATCGACCGTACCGATGACCCAACCCAAGCCGATAAATTTCTTTCATCCGACCATTATGTGAACTGCCATAACGGGCGATAGGAATAAAGGCTTCGTCTCTCATCGCACAGGGCATACTGGCCGGCCATAGACGCTCATCTTCCAGATGCTCATACACAAAGGAGTGAATTTTGCACATCATGTCGAATGGCTCGTCAGGGTCATCACTCGCAGGTGTGATGAATTCCATCAGCGCTTCCGAGTAATCTGTGGTGATGAAATCGTGGGTTAATGCGGAGCCCATGACTTTTGGATGGGGCGTTTGACTGATCAACCCCTCGGAACTGACACGCAAACTCTCTTTTTCGAGACCCCGTTTAATGCCTTTAAGTAATTGGCCATGACCGTTACTGGCAATATGGTCGAGTAGTTTGCTATCAGGATACATAGAGTCTGCTCTTAGTTAATCCAACGCCGTGCGTTACGAAAAATACGTAACCAGGGCCCATCAGGTCCCCAATCAGCAGGATGGAATGAGTTAGTCACAGTTCGATACACACGCTCTGGGTGCGGCATCATTATGGTTACACGACCATCTTCTGTGGTTAAACCAGCAATCGCGTTGGTTGAACCGTTCGGATTGGCTGGGTAATTCTGGGTTACCTTGCCGTAGTTATCGACATATTGTGCGACAACTAAACCGGATCCTAGCACCGCATCAGCTCGCTCTTGAGAGGTAAACTCTGCACGACCCTCACCATGAGCAACCGCAATCGGTAATTGTGAACCACTCATGCCATCGAGGAATATCGATGGTGAGTCATTGACCTGAACCATGGTAAAACGCCCCTCAAACTGCTCAGATTGATTGCGTACAAAGTGTGGCCAGTGATCACTGCCCGGAATAATTGATTTCAAGTTCGACAACATCTGACAGCCGTTACAGATACCCAACGCAAAACTATCTGATCGCTCGAAGAAGTTTTGGAATACCTCTTTCGCTCTATCGATGTACAGAATTGATTTCGCCCATCCTTCACCGGCGCCGAGAACATCACCATAAGAGAAGCCACCACAGGCTACCAGGCCTTGGAAGCCCTCTAGCGTAACGGCACCGGACATGATGTCACTCATGTGTACATCCACGGTTTCAAAACGCGCCTTGTCAAAGGCCGCTGCCATTTCCAGTTGACCGTTCACGCCTTGCTCTCGCAAGACTGCCATTCTTGGTTTGGCGACATTTACAAACGGGGCAGTAATATCTTCTTGCGCATTGAAGGTCACGATTGGATTAATACCCGGATCGTGCATATCCAAGCGTGCATCATGCTCTTGATCGGCACAGGCTGGATTATCACGTAAACGTTGCATTTGATGGGTAGTTGAAGACCAAGTTGCGCGTAAATCTTTTATCGACGCGCGATAGAGTTCTTTATCAGCTTGCTTGATGGTGAGCTCATGCGAGTCATTTAACGAGCCGATCGGACTAATTAAATCAGCAATACCCTGTTCAGCGCACAAACTCTGTAGATGTTCTTGATCGGCATTAGCGATTTGAATAACAGCACCAATCTCTTCACTGAATAATTGCCCGCTGGCGTTATCTTCTTTCAGGTTGACTGTGACACCCTTATGCGAAGCAAAGGTCATCTCGGCGATGGTTGCTAATAAGCCACCATCAGAGCGATCGTGATACGCAAGCAGTTTGCTATCCTGATTCAAGGACTGCACGACATTAAAGAGTCCTTTCAAATCAGCCGGCGCAACATCAGCGGGTGTATCACCGACCTGATTAAATACTTGCGCCAAAGCCGATGCACCTAAACGGTTCTGACCGCGCCCTAAATCAATCAGCCACAATGTTGTATCAGCATTGTCTTTTAACTGCGGTGTCGCGACCTGATTAGCATCAGTCACAGGAGCGAAAGCAGAGATGATCAGCGATAACGGTGCAGTTACGCTCTTATTGGTTCCCTCTTCTGACCAGGCTGTGCGCATAGACATTGAGTCTTTACCCACTGGAATACTGATCCCTAAGTCAGGGCAGAAGCCCATTCCAATGGCTTCAACCGCTTCATATAGACCAGCATCTTCACCTTCAGATCCTGCCGCAGCCATCCAGTTTGCTGACAATTTAATATCACTAATATTGGCAATCGGAGCAGCAGCAATGTTGGTAATGGCCTCAGCCACTGCCATGCGCGCAGAAGCACCATAGTCTAATAAGGCCACAGGCGTTCTTTCACCCATCGCCATGGCTTCACCGCTAATATCACCAACCGTTGAAGTGGTCACTGCTACATCGGCGACCGGTACCTGCCATGGTCCGACCATCTGATCACGGGCAATCATGCCGGTGATGGTTCTATCTGCAATGGTCACTAGGAAAGTCTTATCACCCACTGTCGGCAATGATAGAACGCGGTTAATTTGTTCTGATAAGTCAGCCTGAATCGTTAACTGTGAAGTCGTTACCGAGCGAGTTTCGACTGTACGATGCATCTTTGGCGGCTTACCGAATAACACATCCATGGGCATATCAATCGGATCTTGAATCTTACTGTCGCTGCCATCGAAGTATTCATCCGTCAGTGTGAGACGAAGCTCTTCAGTGGCTACACCAACCACGGCATAGGGGCAACGTTCGCGTTGACATAAGGCCGCAAAACGGTCGAGATTTTCAGGCGCAACAGCCATGACGTAACGTTCTTGTGCCTCATTACACCAAATTTCTACCGGAGCCATGCCTGGTTCAGCATTCGGTACTTTGCGGAGCTCAAATTCACCGCCACGACCACCGTCCTTGACTAATTCAGGCAGTGCATTCGAAAGACCGCCGGCACCAACGTCATGAATAAAATCAATTGGATTA
>CAZLIR010000092.1:0-8384 GCA_964559635.1 uncultured Enterobacterales bacterium | reverse complement strand
GTTCAACGACATAGGTCGGACCGCTTAGCAACTGCATCGCAGGGTAAATCGATTCTGGAGTGGTAACGGTATCCTTACTTGCAACAAAACTGATGGTTGGTGCGCTGACATTTTTAAGTGTCTCATTCTGCTCACCAAAGACATAATAACGCTGCTCCTGATCGTTTCTACCAACCCACGGTGCGGCCAGCACAATGGCTTTGGTACGTGGGTCAACAACAGACTCAGGATGTCCGTCAGCCTTGGCTCCAGCACTGGTCAGTGCGGTAAAGCCACCGAAGCTATGGCCACTGATCCCGATATTATCAGCATCAATGTAGGGGCCGAATTGTTCGCTAGAAACCAGCGAGTCAACGACTGCTTTAGTAATTAAAGAGCGTAAAAATTGCAGCGAATAATTTCCTCCCATTAGACTAGCACTTCGATTATCACCATACATCACCACAGCGACAATGTAGCCGTGCCGTGCTAATTGATTGGCGTGAGCAATGTCATATACCCCATGGGCGGAACTACCGTGAGCTAAAACAATTAACGGATATTTCTTCTCTGTGTTGGCAAATTTGGGTTTTTCACCAGGCATTAGCATATGTTCAAAACTGCCATATGCAGAACCATGATAAGGAAAGTCGTACTTTCGTGGTGACGCCATTGCAACGGTCGGGTAGGTCACAAATGCCATCGTTGGCAGTGTCTCGCCACTCATAGAGCCATACAATTCGCTATTGTCGGGAACATTCACGGGCACCGTCCAAGTCGCATCAGGATACATCATCAAGTCAGTAATATAGCGATCCTTGCCATACCAGGTAGATTCTCCGATGAGGTATTTTTCCAACTCTTCACCCGCCATAGAATGATATTTTTCCGCAAGCATGAAGTTGGTCGATGCCACTGGCAGTGTTCCTTCACTGAGCGGTTCTAGCTCCTTCGCTCTGAGGGTCTGGCTAGCAATGCATGAAATTACAAAAGCGGTAAGTAATAAACTGAATAATCTGGACATAAAAAACGGTATCAAACAGGCTAAAACCGGCATCATAAAAGAACTCTCGCGTCGGTGCAAAAGCCTGAAACTGGCCGTTACAATTTGACAACGGCACCAGTTAATAACACACTCAGAGTAGAAATTAAGAATAATAATAAATAAAAGTGGTAACAATTAGGGGGTTATGTCATGTCAGAAGTAAAAATTCAGAGTCGTTTTTTCATCAACATGAGCCTGCTATTACTGGGATTAGTGATACTGGGTTTTGGTGCTAATAGCTTTGCGCTTGGGTTGTCACCATTAGATATGCCCTGGCTGTTTCACATCCATGGTGTTACATACCTATTATGGTTCATATTGCTGGTAGTGCAGACCAGACTTATCGCTAACTCAAATCGCTTACTACACAAAATGTTGGGTCTGAGTAGTCTGGTGATAATACCCATGATGGTTGCCACAGCATTCATGATGTCTGGCGTATCGTATGACCGCGGTATTAGCCCAATACCAGATATGCAAATCCAGCAGTTCATGGCCCTGCCAATGCTTGATATTGTTGCAATCATACTGTTTTACGCGATTGCTTTTCTGAATAGACACACTCCGCTAACACATAAACATGGCATGATAGTGCTCAGTGTGGTCATTATGGATCCCGCATTAACGCGCTTAGGGATTGTGCTTGGCTTCCCACCGCTGGGTTTGATATTGCACCTGATGTTAATTGGTATGGTGATCCTCCATGACCGAAAGACCTATCAGAAAATTCATTGGCTCAGTTGGTTCGGATTGGTTTACATTATTGCTCGTCCGGTATTTTTAATGACTGTAGCCGGTACAGAAGGCTGGACTAATCTAATCGATGGTTTATTCGCCTCATGACTATTCCTTACTACCAGGCAGATACCCCCTTTGTGATGACGCAATCCATGGTTGAATCATTCAACCGGGATGGCGTTCTGGTGATAGAAGATGCCATTACTCAGCAAGAGTGTCAGGCGCTGATGAATCGTATGGCAAAACTGGTAGACGATTTTGATGTTAATGAACATCGCTCGGTGTTCTCAGCAGTGACTAACGAGCAAAAGGATGATCGATACTTTTTAGAGTCCGGTGGCGAGATTCGCTATTTCTTTGAAAAAGATGCTTTCGATGAACAGGGCCATTTAACCGTTGCTAAAGAGCAGTGTTTGAACAAGGTTGGTCATGCACTGCATGATCTGGATCCGGTATTTAGCGAATTTTCACATCAGCAAAAATTTCAACAGCTGGTCACGGCACTAGGCTTGGTCAGCCCACTGTTGTTGCAGAGCATGTACATTTTTAAGCAGCCAGAAATAGGTGGCGAGGTGCTCTGTCACCAAGACTCTCCTTATTTATGGACGGAGCCACAAAGTTGTATTGGCCTGTGGTTTGCTCTCGAGGATGCGACCCTTGAAAATGGCTGTCTCTGGGGTATACCCGGACTTCACAATGAAGCTGAACCGCGCAGTCGATTATCACGTGTGGCAGAGCATAAAACAGACTATCAGGTGCTTAATGATGCACCCTGGCCAGAGCATTTAAAGCAGCCACTCGAGGTCAAGGCGGGTGCCTGTGTTGTACTACATGGTCAATTTCCTCACCTATCCGGCCCTAATACCAGTGCTAAATCACGTCATGCGTATGCTCTACATTTGATTGATGACAACACGCATTATCCAGAGTCTAATTGGTTGCAACGCGGGAAAGACTTTCCTCTCACAGGCTTTTGAGATCTGTTTTTAAACCGACCGAATTAACCATAACCTCTTGAATCTCAAGCATGCTTGAGAATCCGACCATTGCCATAGTACGTAAAAATAGAACCAGTTAAACAATAAACGAACGACAATAGGTAATGTCATGACTAACCCGGTCATATCGATCAACGATAACAAAATCGCCAATAATGCGGCTTCGCAAATGCGTATGAATGCGATCATAGAGATCACTAATTTAAGGTTACGCACCTTTATTGGTTTTAACGAAGAAGAGCGTACTAAACAACAAGACATTGTCATCAATGCCGAAATTCATTATCCAATGAACAATGGCTGTCTTGACGACGTGGTAGAGGATGCCCTGAACTATAAAACCATCACAAAAGCCATTATCAAACACGTTGAATCTGGTCGCTTTTTGCTGCTGGAAAAATTGGTTGCGGATGTTCTGGGTATTTGCTCAGAGCACGAGTCAGTTACCTATGCCAAAGTTAAAATCGATAAACCGCATGCCCTGAGATTTGCCGACTCTGTGTCTTTATCTCTGGATTTCAATCGTATGCATCATAAGGAGAACAACGCATGACACCACAAGCTGTAGCACTTAATCTGGCAGCTTCCGGTCAGACCAGCACCAGTAAGGAAGCCCTCATGGTGCGCAACGCCTTGATCAAACATGGCTTAGAAACACCAATGATTGACACCAAACTCAGTGATCAGGAAAAGTACGACAAAATCAAAGCCAGCTTCACCGATATTGTTGAAACACTCGGATTGGATCTCACCGATGACAGCCTGTGTGAGACACCACATCGGATTGCGAAAATGTATGTGAGTGAGATATTTTCAGGCTTGGATTACAGCCAATTCCCCAAGGTCACAGCGATTGAAAACAAGATGAACGTTGACGAGATGGTTCGGGTGGATAATATCAGCCTGACCAGTACTTGTGAGCACCATTTTGTCACCATTGATGGCTATGCCCGAGTGGCATACATTCCCAATGACACAATCATTGGCTTGTCTAAGATCAACCGAATTGTGCGCTTTTTTGCCCGCCGGCCTCAGGTTCAGGAGCGGCTCACACAGCAGGTGTTAGTGGCTTTACAGACCTTACTGAATACTGATAATGTAGCCGTTTCGATTGACGCAACGCATTACTGTGTTAAATCGCGAGGTGTTATGGATGTGAACTCAAATACTTCGACGACGGCACTGGGTGGCTGCTTTAAAACTAACGCGACAACGCGGCAGGAATTCTTAGCCTAAATGAGTACTATTTTTATCACAGGCGTTAGTCAACGTCTGGGATTTTACTTGGCCGACTACTATCTCTCTCAGGGTGATACAGTGGTCGGCACATTTCGCACCGAGCGTGATGCCATCACAGAACTTAAGAAGCGCGGCGCTGATTTGTATCAGCTCGACTTTTACGATCCTAAGCAGACTCAGCAACTCATCGATTGGTTGCTAACAAGCTATGCTGAAATTGATTGTGTTATCCACAATGCATCCGACTGGTCTGGTGATACCGGCGAGCTAAATTACACGGATTATGCGGACGTATTTCAGCGTATGATGACCATTCATGCCGAAGTACCTTATCAGCTCAACATGGCGCTCGCGCCAGTGCTGAATGCCGCTTGCTCTGCAGCGGATATTATTCACATCACCGATTATGTTGCCTTCAAAGGCAGTAAAAAGCACGTCGCATATGCGGCCAGTAAGGCGGCTCTGGAGAGTTTGACGTTATCATTCGCTCAGCGTTTTGCGCCGCGCATCAAAGTAAATTCAATCGCACCCGCTTTGCTGGCATTTAACGAATGGGATGATGATGACTACAAGAACAAGGCCAGAGCGAAATCGTTGATGCAATCAGAGGGCAGCTTTCAAGAGGCACTGAACGCCATACTCATGCTGACAAACAGCAATTACATTACCGGTCGGGTTATCCATCTGGACGGTGGACGTCACCTGAAGTAACAAATATGCACTTGGGCTAGCGCGAGGCGTTAGCTTTGCTCAGCAAAAATCTCTTTCACTACGGCTCGGTACGCTTGAGCAATTGCGGCTTTGGTGCTGGCTCTTGCTTGGGCATCCGAGTTGGCGATATGAATATTACCCACTGGCTTACGCCCTAATTCCCAGGGGGCTTCTCCTTCAGGAAATTCTTCACCCCACAGCAGATCATTACTGTAGGCGTAGCCATGTGGCCAGCGATTGACGGTGATGCCAACAATATCTTTCTCTGCATCAAATCCTGCCTCACCCAGTGCTTGTGTGAGTTGCTCTTTGACATGATGCTCGTACACGGAAAACGGCGTTGATAGCACCTGCCTACGACCCTCGCGCCACTGTTTGGGGCCCTTGATATCGCGGAATAAAGGCACATGACACATATGCACAACCATCGGCTCATCGGGCGTTTGCGAGCGTTTAAAATCACCCAGTGATACCGGATAGGCTAGCTCGGCCTGCTTGTAAAAGCCGCCTGTGTAATAAACAAAGCTGGTCTTTAATTTAGCGAACGCTTGCCAGTTTTTAATCAGTACCTTGGTGTATACCAAAGGCACTTTGACATTAAACGCCAGATGCTTCTTTTTTTGTTCATCGATATCTGGACAGATATAGGGAATGGCGCCATTGTAGCAAGCCATTACCACTTTATCGGAGCTAACCTTGTGTGCCTTACCGTTACGAACATAGGTTGTTGTAACCGTCTTGTCCTCAGCATGCTTAACCTCCACCACCGTGCTATTTAAGCGGATGTTGGTCGGATTATCAGCTTGGTCGAGAGCACTGTAGTTAGCCTTTGCTGTCACCACATCTTCCATGGTTGAACCGGGCATCGCAGCCGGGATCATTTTCCTGACTAACAGGCGGGCAATTGAAGCATTACCGTCCGGGAAATGAAAAATATATGGGTCATCACCACGACCTGCTTTACGGGGCAGGGTATGATCGACTCCGGGGATACCACCGTCATAATATTGCACTGAAGTGGTCGGTACCTCTTCCATATCGACACACCAAAAGCTCATGCCCCAGTTCTGGTAGATATTGATAACCTGCTCATCAACCTTACAGTAATCGCGCAGGAACTGGCTGTAGCCGGTTTTTTTCAGCAGTTTGAACTTCTCTTCAGTGGGCGTACCCTCAAGATAATCTTTGGTCGAGGTATGAACGCGAATAAAGTCTTTGCGCGCCTGATCCGACAAGGGTGCTTCATCAGCAAAATCCTGCCAAGATTTATCTCCATAACCACTGACATGTTTAACTTCACCAAACTGGGCCTCGTCGAAGACAATCGACATCCCCATATTTTGGCGGGCATATAATGTTTGATCGAAGGCTTGGTAAAACTTGTTCAGCTGAATACCAAGATCATCCAGTAATTGTTTAGCCTCCTCGGGATAGCTCGATGGCGTATCGATAGCTTCTGTACCACCATAGGTGATGCGTGTCTCACCGTTGAACTGAAATTCGTTGCGTTTAGCGTGACCACCAAAATCATCGTGATTATCCAGAATTAAGATCTTAGCATCGGGCTTTCGCTGACGATAAAAATAGGCTGCCGACAAACCACTAATACCGCCGCCTACGACGACTAGATCATAATGTGCTTCTGACTTATCGACTGACCAGGATTGTCCGGCAACCCGGGCATGCATAGTCTCCCAGGAGCCATCATGACTACCACGCAATCCATTTTTAGCCGGTGGATAGTAATCATTGGGTAGACTAAAATCTGGGCTGCTTCCGAAGATTTCCTGCCATGGGCTGAGCAACGGTAGCGTCGCTGCTGTGGTGATCGCAATTCGGGTACCGTTCAAAAAATCTCGGCGGCTGATAGTGTCATTGGTTTTATTGTCAGAGTCTGAGTTAGCCATGGCAGGATCCTTATGTGTGTCCTCCTAGCTTATCGGATTCATCGCCCATTTAACAAGGGTTTATCCTTTCCCATAGCGCCCGGGGAGGGTACAATCCTGCGACTATGACGACAATCGATACAACCCAACCGGATCATACAATTGATGTGCTCGGCCTGCGCTGCCCGGAGCCATTAATGATGGTGCGTCTGAAAATGCGTAAGATCGCAGTCGGCGAAACCCTGCTAGTGATCGCTGATGACCCTGCCACCACCCGGGATATACCCAGTTACTGTCGATTTATTGAGCATGAATTAATTGCCTCAGAAACCGATGACACGCCGTTTCGCTATCTGATCTGCAAGGGCGCGTGAGGATCATTCTGAAAATTAACTATTAAGATCTGCCTCGGCTGCCGATAACCTTAATGTAGTAGAAAGGAAATGGCAGATGAGATATTCAATAGCAGATACTTATGTTCGTACACAGGGCGTTTATCGACTTGAGTATATCGAGTGGCAGATCGAGCATGATCCGTCATTCCAGGAAATTGATATGTCGCTGGAGAAGTTGATCCGTCTATCGCTGTGCGATGGCTACGAAGATCTCCGAGTCATGCTCGAAGGCTGGTTCTCCAACAGTGTGATTGAAACCGAGGACATCACTGAGTATCTGTTCATGAAAGAGCATCCTGAGCTATTCTATGAAGAGGCTTCTGATGACTAGGACAATCAGATCGTAAACGCTAACTCTGTTCCCTGACGAATAGCACGCTTGGCATCCAATTCACTGGCAACATCTGCACCACCAATCAAATGTACCTTCATACCACTGGCTGTTAGCTCGTCATGCATCTTGCGCAGTGGCTCCTGACCGGTACACAACACCACATGGTCGACAGGATAGACCTGCTCATTACCGTTAATCTGAACATGTAGTCCTTGATCATCAATTTTGCTGTAACTGGCACCAGTGACCATCTGTACTTCTTTATGCTTGAGCGCAGCACGGTGTATCCAGCCAGTGGTTTTGCCCAAGCCCTTACCCATCTTGCTGGTCTTACGCTGGAACATGGTCACTTGGCGCGGCGAGGCCTCAACTTCACGATCTGCAAGCAAACCACCCCGTGAGCGGTAAGCCGTATCAACACCCCATTCTTTGTTCCACTTTTCAGGTTGTAGAGTCAATGAGGGTTTGTCATGGGTTAAAAACTCAGCCACATCAAAACCAATACCACCCGCACCTAAAATCGCCACGGTTTTACCAACCTCAACTTGTCCCGTTAATACCTCGAGATAGGTCACAACGCTTGGATGATCAATGCCCTCAATAGTCGGGATCCTGGGCGTTACTCCGGTTGCGAGGATCACCTCGTCAAAGTCATTGCTTAAATCCGCTACTTCAGCTCGAGTACCTTTGCGGATAGTCACTGAGGACTGCTCTAGCTGGTGAGTGTAATAATCGAGCATGCTATCGAACTCTTCCTTACCGGGGATGAGCTTGGCGATGTTAAATTGTCCGCCGAGTTTCTCTTGCTGCTCAAACAGGGTTACCTGATGACCACGTTGAGAGGCTTCGAGTGCAAACGACATTCCCGCCGGTCCTGCGCCAACCACTGCCAGACGCTTCTGTTTGGCCATTGGCTGTGGTTGCAATTCGGTTTCATAACAGGCGAGGGGATTGACTAAACAACTGGCGCGCTTCAGTTCGAACACGTGATCAAGACAGGCCTGGTTACATCCAATACATACATTAATGGCTTTCGATTGTCCGGCAGCAGCTTTGTTG
>CAZLIR010000091.1:1511-8385 GCA_964559635.1 uncultured Enterobacterales bacterium | reverse complement strand
CAATAGATGAGGGTACGGTGGGTATATCCTGCTCGCGCATCTGTTGAGCCTTCTGAGTGAAGTCAACTAAGTTCTGATTACCTGAGTCCACGGTATTGGCAAAGGCAAGATTACTTAGCGTATATTCATGAGCGCAATAAATCTGTGTTTCTTCTGGCAGCGTTGTGAGTAGTTGTAGTGACTGATACATCTGAGCCATGGTTCCTTCAAAAACGCGTCCACAACCTGCTACAAACAGTGTGTCACCACAAAATAAACGCTTGTCAGCATAGTAGGCAACATGCCCGAGGGTATGTCCCGGTATACTCAAAACCTCAAAGCTAATGTCCGTTAGTGGGAATTGTAATGTTTGCCCTTGCTTCACGTCATGATCAGCCCATGCCTTAACCTCGGTATGAGGTCCATAGACCGGTATTGGATGCGCCTTCAGGATCTGTTTGACACCCCCCACATGGTCGGCATGTTTATGGGTAATTAAAATGGCCTCAAGGGTTAGATTATGTGTGCTCAGGTATTCTAAAACCGGCTCTGGCTGTCCGGGGTCGACCAAGAGACAATGATCAGTCACGGTGTTCTTGATAAGCCAAATATAGTTATCACTAAACGCTTTTATGGGTTGTACTTCTATCACTTGGATACCTGTATAGCTCAATCTATCGAGATAGGTTATTCTATCAGTTCATCTAAAGAGGTGAAATGACGCACACTTCTGAAGAGCCTTAATTGCGGAACAACAAAGCTGAGTATGCCATTGAAATCAAAATTAAAGCGACAGCATCAGGGAATATTATGGAAGCACTTTCCAAATGACCACATTGCGCGTCAGCTGATACAAACACAGCTAAACCTCATTTTGCCCTCGGTTCATGGCTACTGCCTGACAACCCTGGGCGAGTTAGCGGATGATTTCACGTTCGAGATGGCATCCGTTGTCAATGTATTGCGTCTGAATGCCTCTGTTAGTAACTCGGCTTGGACGGATCCCGCCAGTTTACCTTTGCCAGCCGACGATATTGATGCCATATTTCTTCCCTTTCAATTAGAGCAGGTTGATGATCCTCATGCATTACTGCGGCAGGCGTATCGTGCCCTGCGTCCGGGTGGGAAGCTCATCATCTGCGCACTAAATCCTTGGAGTTTATGGGGTATTCGTCGCACACTGCGGCCATTTGACAGAAACCCACTGTGGCAAATTCCATACTATTCACATCGTCGACTGCTTGATTGGTTGAGTGTGCTCGATTTTGATGTCAAAGTGAGCCACAGTTTCATGAATCCGCTGTGGCTAAAGAAATACCAACAGGGTGACACGCTCATTACATCAGCAAGCTACTCTATATTTGGCTGTATTAACTTTATTGTTGCCGACAAGCGTGTGATCCCGCTCACCATGAAACCAACCTGGCGCAAGATTAAATCAAGCGGAGCCATTGGTATAGAAGGCTTTCACAGAACCATGATCCAACCCCCTTATGAATTAGGAAATAAGCATGACTGAAACGCTAAAGCACGTCACAATTTATACCGATGGAGGTTGTCGAGGTAACCCTGGGATCGGCGGTTGGGGTGTTGTGTTGAACTATGATGGCCACGAAAAGCATTTATTTGGTGGTGAGGCGGAAACCACCAATAACAGAATGGAGTTGACCGCTGCCATTAAAGCACTTCAAGCGTTAAAACAGCCCTGCGCTGTGACACTCTATACCGACTCTCAGTATGTAAAACAAGGTATTGAACAGTGGCTTGCGAACTGGAAGAAAAACAATTGGCGCACAGCGGCTAAAAAAGCCGTAAAAAATCAGGATTTATGGCAACTTTTAGATACTGAAGTGCAGCGACATAAAGTAAAATGGGACTGGGTGAAGGGGCATTCTGGTAATCCTGGCAATGAGCTGGCGGATGAACTCGCAAACAGGGGTATGGACCAGCTTCTTGAATCGTAAGCCTTATCGCCATTAACACAGCTAACATACACGAATATTTCATGAGACAAATCGTACTAGATACAGAAACTACCGGACTAGAGCCCTCGTTGGGTCATCGCGTAATCGAGATTGGTTGCGTGGAGCTTGATGAACGTAAACTCACCGGCAATCACTATCACCAATACATCAACCCAGAGCGCGAGGTCGATCAGGGGGCATTGGATGTCCATGGGATCAGTAATGATTTTCTGGCAGAAAAACCGACCTTTATACATATTGTCGATGATTTTCTCGATTATGTGAAAGGGGCAGAGCTCGTTATTCACAATGCCCCGTTTGATGTTGGTTTCATCAACCATGAGTTACGTTTGGCTGAAGAGATGCATGGTAAATCATATGGTGTCATTGAGGATTACTGCACCGTGTTGGATACCCTGGTGTATGCGCGGAAAAAACATCCGGGTCAGAAAAATAGTCTCGATGCCTTGTGTAAGCGATATTCGGTCGATAATTCGCAGCGTGATTTACATGGCGCACTGCTAGACTCTGAAATTCTCGCTGATGTTTATCTGTTAATGACAGGGGGGCAGGCTTCCTTATCATTGGATAATGAGGCGGCTGCACAGAGTGATACGCAAGCAACAGCGACTAAATTAACGCGCAACAACCAGACATTTATTGTGCACCTGGCAACTGATGACGAGCAGCAGGCACACGAGGATTTTATGACCCGTGTCATGAAAGTAGAAACTACTTTTTAACCCAGTGCTTTATTATTAAAACTATATTAAGGGATCAAAATTGGAATTTTTGTACGACTTCGGCCTGTTTCTTCTCAAGGCCATAACAATTGTTGCTGCTATTTTATTTGTGGTAGCAGGGGTAATTAGCGCCGGTGCAAAGAATAAAACTGCCAAAGGTAAGCAGAAACCCCGTGGTGAGGTAACGTTAACGAATTTAACTGAAAAGCACCATGATATGGTCAGCCACCTTAAACAAGATCTCGTTTCAGCTCATGAGGCTAAGATCATTGCTAAAGCCGATAAGAAAGCCGCTAAAGAAAAAGATAAAGCCGCCAAAGAAAAGGCGAAAGAGTTCGAAAAGCAGGGGGCAAATGATACCGAACATGATCTAGAATCAACTATAGAAAAAGAACATAAGCGGTTGTTTGTAATAGATTTTAATGGCGATATAAAGGCCAGCGCTGTAGCCAGCCTACGAGAGGAAATCAGTGCCATACTTACACTGGCTACTGAGGGCGATGAAGTGCTCCTCAAGCTCGAAAGTCCGGGTGGTATGGTACATGGTTATGGCTTGGCGGCATCGCAATTACAGCGCATTCGTGACAAGGGTATTCCGCTAACAGTTGCCGTTGATAAGGTAGCAGCGAGTGGTGGTTACATGATGGCAGTTGTCGCGGATCACATCGCAGCAGCCCCATTTGCCATCATTGGCTCCATTGGCGTGATTGCTCAATTGCCTAACTTCAACAAGGTGCTGAAGAAATTAGATGTTGATTATGAACAGCACACGGCAGGCGAATACAAGCGCACCCTGACAGTGTTTGGTGAAAACACCGATAAAGATCGCGAAAAATTCCAAGAGGAATTAGAAGATACGCACGTGCTCTTCAAAGAATTCGTCACCCAGAACCGTCCTGATTTAGATGTTGATAGTGTCGCCACAGGAGAGCATTGGTATGGTCAACGAGCCATTGATAAGGGACTCATTGATAGTATCAAAACATCTGATGATTTGATCCTTGACGCTATTCAGGAAAAAGAGGTGTTTGAGGTAACCTATGAGATACCTAAGACACTGGGCGAAAAAATTGGGCTCAATGTGGCAAAGATTGTTGAAAGTGTCAGTTTAAAGCTGTTCAATAATCATCAAACCGGAGCATAGAGTGAGCAAAACACAGGCTCCGTATGGCTCCTGGCCATCAGCAATATCTGCTGAGTCACTGGCCAGTTCTTCGATCCGCTATGGTCATATCCAGACCGACAATGGCGGTTTTTACTGGTTACAATCACAACCAGAGAACAATGGCCGACAAACCATTCTTTGTTATCAGGCAGATGCTGAAGTCAAAGACGTCATTCCAGCCGATTACTCGGTCAGAAGTCGTTTGCATGAGTATGGCGGAGGGGACTTTGCTGTACATGATGGCACCATTGTTTTCGCCAATGATGCGGATCAACGTCTGTATTGTTTGTCAGATGGTGTTATCAGGGCTCTAACGCCAGAGCCAGCATATCGGCACGGCCTACGATACTCTGATATGCATTTTCACCCCTCGGGAGAGTGGTTGGTCGCGGTGCGTGAACGTCACCCCGAAAACCATGATCCACAAGCTGTTATCAATGATATCGTGTCCATCGATATCACATCAGGCACTGTTACGCAGTTGATTTCTGGCGATGATTTCTATGCCTACCCAAGAATTGCGCATAGTGGCGATGACATTGCCTGGGTTAGTTGGAATCATCCAGATATGCCCTGGGATAATACCACCCTCTATCGTGCCAAGGTGTCGAAAACTGCCGTCAGCGATGTTACTGCCTACATGGAGCAGGATGAGGAAGCCATATATCAGCCCTCGTGGTGTCCTGATGGCGAGCTTCATTTTGTCTCCGATCGCAGCAACTGGTGGAATATATACTCTTTACGGGATAATCTGCTCAATGCTCTGACACCCATGGTTGCTGAATTTGGCTTCCCGATGTGGCAACTGGGTATTCGTAGTTATCAATTCTTAAGCGATGACCGTATTGCGGCGCTTATAAGCCACGATGGTTACGAACAGCTGTGTATCGTCGAGACAGATAGCGGCCATATCGTGCCCTGTGATTTACCATTTTGTTATTTTCAGTCTGGTATACAGCTTGAGGGTGATACATTGTACTTCATTGCCGCTGCAGATAATCTATCGACGGCTGTTTATCGGTATGACTACATAACCGGAGTGCTGAACTGTATTAGTGGACAACCAGAGCCAGCAAACAAAGCCATTTCGCGAGCTCAATCGATGTATTTCCCGACTGCCAATGACGAGCGGGCACATGCCTTTTTCTACCAGCCTCTGAACAGCGACTTTGCTGCGAGTGAGGCAGAGAAACCTCCGGTTATTGTGATGATCCATGGCGGACCGACTGGAGCAACCTCGGCAGCCTACCAAACTGCGATTCAGTTCTGGACCAGTCGTGGATTTGCAGTCATAGATGTTAACCATCGGGGTAGTACCGGCTTTGGCCGTGCGTATCGTAACGCCTTGCGTTTTCAATGGGGTATCACTGAGGTCGAAGACTGCATCGCGGTCATTGATCATCTAATTTCCGAGCAACTGATTGATCCTGACCGTGTTGCTATTCGTGGTGGAAGTGCAGGTGGTTATACGGTCTATCGGGCGTTACAAAGCTCAGATCGCTTCAAAGCAGGCATGAGTCGCTATGGGGTAGCTGATTTAACGGCACTGGCAAAGGATACTCACAAATTTGAACTGCGCTATCTGGATCGACTGATTGGTGCTTATCCAGAGCAGGCAGAGCGCTATCAAGAGCTATCACCACTGAATCACTCGGATAAGTTTAGCTGTCCATTATTACTGCTACAGGGCGACGAGGATGCGATTGTGCCGCCATCACAATCTATCGCTATGGCTGAAGCACTCAATAGTAAAGGGATTCCTCATCAGCTAGTGATACTTGAAGGCGAGCAACATGGTTTCAGACAAAAGCACAATGTCATCAAAGCTCTGGAACTTGAGTTGAATTTTTACCGTCAGGTATTTGCTATTGCGGCTGATGAGACGCTAGCGGAACTGCAGTTAGAGCATAGCGAGCAATTGCTGCGCTAAGTTGACCTTAATCGTCGAGAATCTTCGACAATAGGCTTTTGACATTTTCAGGCTCAAAAGGCTTGTCACAAATAGCCGATACCCCCGCCTGCTGGAGATGCTCAAGCCGTGCCTTGTCAGACTCACTGGTCACCATAAGCACCGGAACATAAGGTTGAGCTGACTGGTGTCGGATATAGTCAATCAACTCATTGCCATCCATAACCGGCATGTTGAGGTCAGTGATAATTAAGTCAAATTGTTGCTCACTCATGCGCATGATGGCCTCTTTACCATTGAGGGCCGTGGTAATGTTGTTGTCTCTAACGCCCATCTGATGAATGACATTTCTGATATTCTTCTGCGCCAGTAGGGAGTCATCGACAATCAGGACATTGAGATTTTCAACGTCGAAGTATTCTAAATCTAATTCGCCAGGCTCAATATAGTGAATGGTCGTATTAAGTGCTCGCTGCAAATCAGCATCCGAGAACGGTTTGGGTAGTATGGCGATAACGCCTGCCTGTCGGATTGGCTCCAGCATGCGGAAACTCTGCTCGCTGGATATGAGCATGAAAGGGATCTCATCGGTATCCTGGTTTTCGCGAATGGCCGTCACTAAATCGATACCCGTCATATCGGAGAAATACATCGAACTGATCACCAAGTCAGGCTTATCTTTAGCAATCATTTCCAGCGCCTCATGTCCTGAACTGACCCCAGTGATGCTACCCACACCGGCCTCCTCAAGATGTTGAATAATGAATTTGCTCTGAACATTTGATGGCTCGACTAGAAGGATATACAAATCACTGATATTCACGCTAAATTTACTTCCTGATGTAAGGTTCTGTGGGTGTCTCTAGAAAGCATAGGTCGTAACCGTAAACTCGGCAAATCTTTCTCTTTGACAGCCAGTCTGACTGTGTAAGTAAATGATTGACCCCATACATCACATTGGGATAAGGTGAGGCAACTATAAGAATAAATCGCAACTTGTTCAAAACGACTACATTTAGAGAAAACTTTCCCACGAGGTGATTAATATATGGATAAGGTCTGGTTAAAACATTATCCCGATGGTGTACCGGAAAATATCGACCCCAATAGTTAT
>CAZLIR010000091.1:0-1501 GCA_964559635.1 uncultured Enterobacterales bacterium | reverse complement strand
GTTATAGCGCGATTGTCGAGATAATCGAGGAATCATTGGACAAGTATCAAAACCAAGGGGCATTTTCGAATCTAGGTGTGACACTAACCTACGCCGATCTTGATAAGTATTCCGCCAATTTTGCCTCATATTTACAAAACACACTTCACCTAAAACAGGGCACCCGTGTTGCGATAATGATGCCGAATTTGCTGCAATATCCAGTCGCACTTTATGGCATTCTTCGTGCCGGCATGGTGGCTGTGAATGTGAATCCGCTTTATACCGCCAGAGAATTGAAACACCAGTTAAATGATTCAGGCGCTGAGGCCATGATTATCTTGGCTAATTTTGCCAATGTGCTTGATGAAGTCATCGATGATACGCCGGTCAGACGAGTGATCGTAACCGAAATAGGGGACATGTGCCCCTGGCCGAAGAGAAGTATCGTTAATTTCATGGTTAAGTATGTGAAGCGCATGGTACCGGACTATACACTGCATAATCACGTGACCTTTCATTCAGTGATGCATAAAGGTGCACAGCAGGCTCACTCAGCAGTTAATCTCAGCCATGATGATATGGCCTTCATACAATATACCGGTGGTACAACGGGCGTATCAAAGGGCGCAGTATTGACCCACGGCAATATGGTATCTAATGTCATCCAGTCAGAAGCTTGGTTTAAACCCATCTTGCGCTCTAGCACCGAGGCAATCATCACTGCGCTGCCTCTGTATCATATCTTCTCGTTGACGGCGAATTGCCTGCTGTTCACTAAAATCGGTGGTTTAAGTATCTTGATCACTAATCCACGTGACTTACCTGCCTTTGTCAAAACACTGCAAACCACACGATTTACCTCAATCACTGGTGTTAATACGCTGTTTAACGCCTTGGCGAATACGGATGGAATTCGTGACGTTGATTGGTCGAAAGTGACCATGTCATTCGGCGGTGGTATGGCAGTTCAGGAATCTGTCGCCCAGCAATGGCAGGAAATCACCGATACCATACTCATTGAGGGCTATGGATTGACCGAGACTTCACCTGCGGCAGTCATCAATCCGATGACGACGGATAAGTTCAGTGGCACCATCGGTGTTCCGATTTCATCAACTGAAGTCGAAATTCGTGATAATGACGGTAATGCGCTTCCGTTTGGCGAGCCCGGTGAAGTCTGTATACGTGGGCCACAGGTGATGCGCGGTTACTGGCAACGTCCTGATGAGACAGCCGAAGTACTGGATGACGAAGGCTGGTTCATGACCGGTGATGTTGGCTTTATGAGTGAAGAGGGCTTTATCAAACTGGTTGATCGTAAGAAAGATATGATTTTGGTCTCCGGATTTAATGTCTATCCTAATGAACTCGAAGAGGTCGTAGCGCATCATCCTGAGATTCTTGAGGTCGCTGCTATCGGTGTGCCAGACGAGCACTCCGGTGAAGTTGTAAAGATGTTTATCGTACCCAAGTCAGCAACCTTAACTGAGGAGGACGTCATGGCTTATTGTCGTGAGAA
>CAZLIR010000090.1:0-8398 GCA_964559635.1 uncultured Enterobacterales bacterium | reverse complement strand
CCTCTATGATCATGAATCGGTGACCTACAATCGTGTATTTGGTACGTTTTACCACGCCCATTCCGATCGCTCAGGGAATCGGATTATTTATGCCAATCTGTCAAGGGTTAACGCATTAGAAGACAATCCCAAGGTGCAGCAGCTTAAAGAGTCTTTAGAGGACATAGGCGTGAATTTCAGAACCTTTAATCGACTGATATCACAAGAGATTGATTGGGATGAGGGCGCCAAACCGTTAACGGATCAATACTCGCCAGCCAACCTACTGAACCAATCAAACTAGGTACCAGTTAAACCAGAAACTAGTCAAATCAGAAACTAGTCAAATCATGAACAAGTCACATGAGGAAGCTTGACAGCCTAAAGTGCCTGCTCGATGTCAGCTATCAGGTCGTCAACAGACTCAATGCCGACCGAGAAGCGTACCAGATTATCAAAAATCCCAAGTTTCTGACGGTGTGTTGCAGGTAGCGAAGCATGCGTCATAATTGCTGGATGGTTGATCAGGCTTTCCACGCCTCCCAGACTCTCGGCCAAAGTGAATAGTTCCAGTCGTTGCATAAATTCACTGGTCTTGGCCAGATCACCTTTAATGTAACAAGACACCATGCCTGAAAAACCTGACATCTGCTGTTTAGCCAGGGCATGATTGGGATCTGTAACCAGGCCGGGGTAGAACACGCCGTCAATTTGCTCATGCTCTGACAAATATTCAGCTAACTTTAGTGCATTTTCGTTATGCCGTTGCATTCTCACAGCCAGCGTCTTAACACCCCGCAATGCCAGGAAGCTATCAAAAGGACTGGCGATACCCCCTACAGCAAATTGTAAAAACTTTAAGTCTTCAGCTAATTGCTCATTATCACCAATGACTAATGCCCCACCGATGATATCTGAGTGACCGTTAATGTATTTAGTGGTTGAGTGCATCACCACATCAATCCCTAGGGTCAGTGGTCGCTGGTTATAGGGCGTGGCGAAGGTATTGTCACAGACAGTTAAGATGCCATGTGCGCGAGCGATCTCAGCAATGGCAGCCAAATCAACACATTTTAGCAATGGGTTTGATGGGGTCTCTAACCAAATTAATTTAGTCTCTGGGGTAATGGCAGAACGTAATGAATCCAGATCAGACATATCAATATGACTGAATGTCATTCCCGCATGTTTAGTTTTAATGCGATTAAATAACCTGAAGGTACCGCCATACAAATCATCGAGCGCCACAACATGGGACTGCGCAGGCAGATTCTGTAGTACCGTATCAATAGCTGCGAGTCCGGAAGCAAAGGCTAATCCGAGCGTCCCCTCCTCAAGTGCCGCAATGTTTCGCTCAAAAGCCATCCGAGTCGGATTTTCCGAGCGTGAATACTCATAGCCCTGATGATCACCGGGTGCCGCCTGTTGATATGTCGAGGTGGCATAAATTGGTTGCATGACGGCGCCTGTGGTCGGATCTGGTGCTTGACCTGAGTGAATGACTTTTGAATCAAAATCGAGCGGTTTATTTGCAGCCATGAAGCCCTCTGGATGGTTGAAAATTTAACAAATCTGGCGCAGAGAATAACATGTTATAGAACAGATAAAAATTACTCAGTAAATATTGTTTTTCAGATACTTATAAACTATATAAAGTATATTAACCCAATTAAAAGGAAATCACTGATGGCATTAATTATCGCAGTTGACGATGCTCGAACCATGCGCGAGATGGTGCGCTCGATTCTCACCGATGAGGGACACACAGTATTAACAGCTGATGATGGCACGACGGCTTTGGATTTAGCTAATGAGCATAATGCTGATCTGGTCGTCACCGATTTGCATATGGATGAAATGAATGGTATTGATCTCACCAGACAACTGCGTGCGCTACCTGACTACCACAATGTGCCAATTTTGCTGCTTACAACTGAGCACAGTACTGAGATGAAGCAAAGTGGACGTGAGGCCGGAGCATCGGGTTGGTTAACCAAGCCTTTTAATCCTGAGCGACTAAACAAAGCGGTCAATAAATTGCTCAATAGTTAAATTTTCGAGAGGACATAGATTAGTACATCAGCGAACCTTCACATCTATGCCGGCGAATCAGCACTCGCAAAAATTGCCCAGACCGGACTCAAACAAGAACTATTTAGTACACTGATTGGTGCCAGCGGTGGACCTAAGTGGTTCACTTTGTATGAGCTCGATAAATTTATTTTCGGTGAGTTTTTCAAGCACAAATCAACACCCATGGACATCATGGGCTCAAGTGCGGGTGCATTTCGTACCGCCTGTTTCTGCCAATCAGACCCCGTTGCGGCAGTAGACAGATTAGCCAAAAACTACTCTGAAACCGTCTATTCTGATGAGGTTGATCGTTACGAGATCACTGAGAAGGCGCTGGAGTTGCTAGATGCCTTTTTGGCTGAGTCTGGAATTACTGAAATCATCAATAATCCACGCTTCAAAGCGCACTTTCTGGTTGCTAAATGTAGCGGTTTTGTTGCCAGCGAACATAAGATGGTCCAGGGCTTAGGTCTTGCCAAGAGTTACCTGAATAACCGTCTGAGTCGGAGAAATCTGACCAAACAATATGAGCGTTACATCTATCAAACTGCTGGCAGCAACCTCGTATTTGATGATCCAGATAACATACCAACGCAGCAGATTTCGTTAACTGAAGACAATTTAAGAGATGCCCTGCTCGCTTCAGGGTCAATTCCTATGGTTATGGCGGGGATTAAAGACATCGCAGGCTCGCCTGAAGGAATGTATCGTGATGGCGGGATCATCGATTACCATTTTGATCTCAAGTTCAAAACCGATGGCTTGGTTCTCTATCCGCATTTCAATAGTCACCCCAAAGCTGGTTGGTTTGATAAAAAGCTCAAACGACCTGTCAGAGCAGCAAATTATGATAATGTAGTCCTGCTCTGCCCCTCGGAAAAATTCATCGCCAATCTGCCATACCAAAAGATCCCCGATCGGACAGACTTTTCCACAATGGATGCCAATCAGCGAATGACATACTGGAAGCAGGTGTTAGCTGAGACTCAAAGATTGGCTGAGGATTTTGCCCAGATTATCGAAACTCAGGACTTGTCAGTCATCAAACCATTTGATGCCTAATCAAATCCTGTAGCTCGAATCTGACCTTCTCTTACGCTTGAGCTGTTTTGCCTTGCTCAAGTGGGATCAATTTGAAACCTGTGTAACCATAAATCACTGAAATGATTGGATTTAGGTAATTAAAGAACGCAAATGGCAGATAAGCCAATGTCGCCACACCCAGAGTACTGGCCATAAAGGCGCCACAGGTATTCCACGGTATCAGAGCAGATGTCATAGTGGCCGAATCTTCCAGCGTGCGTGATAAATTACGCGGATCCAATCCACGCTTTTCAAATTCAACCTTATACATGCGCCCAGGTAGTACGATTGCCATGTATTGATCAGCGGTCAGAATGTTACAACCGATACAGGTGACTACGGTCGATGCGATAAGGCTCCCTGTTGAGCGAACCATACTTAGAATACTACTCACAATGCGTTGTAGCAGACCGGTATGCTCGAGTACCGCTCCAAACGACAAGGCGGTGATAATTAACCAGATGGTGTTCAACATGCTGGACATGCCGCCCCGACTCAACAGATCATCAATCACCTCGTTACCACTGTCAGATTGATAACCGTCAAACAGTGCCGACCAGACAGTGGTTAAAACATGGGAGGTGGAGGATAAATCAGAGTCAACACCTACCAGAATTTTGTCGCTCTGGAAGATAATTGCGAATACGCCGCCCAACAAGCCACCGATGAAAATTGTGGCAATAGCAGGTATTTTTTTGACCGCCATGAAGAACACGATAAATAACGGTAACAGCAGCCATAGCGATAGATTGAACTGACTCTGGAGAATAGTTAATGTGGTATCTAAACTGGATAGCTCTGATGCACTGTCAGACTGTAAGCCGATGATCAGAAATATAATCGCCGCAATAATAAGACTTGGTACAGTCGTCCAAACCATGTGTTCAATATGGTCAAAGAGATTTGTGCCCGTTACCGCAGGTGCCAGATTAGTAGTGTCTGAGAGTGGTGACATCTTATCGCCAAAATAAGCACCACTAATGATCGCTCCTGCTGTTATCTCCAGTGATAAGCCCAAGGCAGCAGCCATGGCGATCAAACTAATACCAATGGTCCCAGCCACCGTCCATGAACTTCCTATACTGATGGCAATCACAGCACAAATAAGGCATGAGGCAACATAAAAGTAATCAGGCGATAGAATATTCAGACCATAATAAATCATGGTCGGAACAATACCGGCCAAGATCCAGGTACCAATCAATCCACCAACCAGCAGGAGTATTAGAATAGCCACCATCGCTGTAGAGATACCCTTAACGATGGCTTTTTCGATGGTACTCCAACCCTGGCCATTCTTGATTCCGATAATGACCACAATCGCGGTACATATCATTAACACGATCTGGTTTGGTCCATAGGATGAATTATCACCAAAATAGTAGACACTCATGCCAAGCATGAAAATCAGCGATAGTATGGGTATCAATGCATCGAGCAGCGAAGGATCTTTAACTGTATTGTTTGTCATATTGTTGGCCTAAGCGATAGATTCGATACCGAAGAATCGATTGAGTACCGTCAACACGAAGATCACTGTCAGTACCACCGGTGCGAGGTATGAAATACAGAAGTTGATAAACTTCTCTACCACAGAGCCCTGATAATCCTTATATCCATGGCTAAGTTCTTCTGACAGATTGTGCTTCTTCCAGATATAGGCCGCATAGAAACTGATCAACATGCCACCCAGTGGTAAGAAAGTATCGTTTGCTAACCAGCCCACAAATGTCATGAAGGATAAGTCCGTCATTCCCTCTCGTGATAGACCAATTATGCCAATAAAGTTCGACCAGAATTCCGAGGCACCATTCGATAATAGTGACGGGATACCAATGACGAAGATCAACGATGCCATCAACCAAACGGCCTTCTTTCGCTTCATTTTATGCTCGTCTACCATGTATGAAACTGGCACCTCGAGCAGCGAAACTGTTGAAGTCAACGCTGCAAAAGAGAGCAACAAGAAGAACATAGAGCCAACCACTAAACCAATCGTTGGACCAAGATTCTCAAATACACCCGGTAGCGTGACTAAAATCAGACCTGGACCACCTGTGGGAGGCAATCCCTGTGAGAATACCAGTGGGAATAGCATGAGACCTGCTAGAAATGCGATTCCGACATCCATAAGTGTGATCATGGCTGCAGATGAGACGATGTTTTGGCGCTTGCTCAGGTAACTACCGTAGGTTATGAGCGCCCCCATTCCGAGTGATAGCGAGAAGAATGCCTGTCCTAACGCTGAATAAACGACCTGCCCGGAAATCTTACTGAAATCAGGTACCAGGTAGAAACGTAGACCATCGATAGCGCCCTCGAGGGTGATGGAGTAGACAAACAGCAGGATCATGATGATGATCAATGAGGGCATTAATATCGATGCTGCTCGCTCAATACCGCGTTGCACACCATGAGAAACGATGTAGGCGGTGAAGCTCATGAAAATGATGCCGTAGATACCTATTTTCAACCAATCTTTGATGAAGGTACCGAACTGAGAGCCGATATCAAAATTACCAAATATCATCTCAACAAAATAGCCAAATGCCCATCCCGCGACCACATTGTAGAAGGACAGGATCAAAAAGCCGGTCAAAATACCTAATTTACCAATGAAGTTCCATTGCTTAGTCCCTAAGGAATTGAAGGCACCGACTGGATTTCTGCGCGTCTTACGTCCAATCGCAATCTCGGCAATCATGACAGGGAAACACAGCAAGAAACAGAAAATCAGGTAAAGGACAACAAATGCGGCACCACCACCATTACCTACTTCAAATGGAAACTTCCAAATATTGCCTAAGCCAACAGCTGATCCGGCTGCTGCTAAAATAAATCCGATTCTGGTATTAAATTCTCCGCGATGAACGGCCATGATCTACCCCTGTAATTGTTATTATCTCTTATTGTTTTATAAATATGACTATCGGCATTGCTGAGCCTATGAAAGCATTTTAGTACCGCTTTGACAAGTCAATAAAAAGGCCCCGTAGGGCCTCTGTTATAGTTTGCTCTCAATCTCTGGTAGAACACTAAATAAATCGGCTACCAGACCGTAATCAGCCACCTCAAAAATTGGGGCTTCTTCGTCTTTATTGATCGCTACGATGACCTTAGAGTCCTTCATTCCAGCCAAATGCTGAATAGCACCGGAGATTCCTACTGCGATATAAAGCTCTGGCGCAACAATTTTACCGGTTTGACCAACCTGATAATCATTGGGTACGAATCCCGCATCAACTGCTGCTCGGGAAGCACCAATAGCAGCGCCTAATTTGTCAGCAATTCGCTCCAACATGACAAAGTTTTCACCATTACCCATCCCACGACCACCAGAGATTACCACGGGTGCTGCCGTTAGTTCTGGACGCTCAGATTCGGTAAGCTCTGAGCCAACAAACTCACTTGTTGCAGTGTACATAGGCGCACTCGCAGAGGTAACTTCAGCACTACCATCCTCACCCATGACATCAAAGGCCGTTGAACGGGCAGTAATGACTTTGACCGCATCATTAGACTTCACTTTGGCGATGGCATTACCGGCATATATCGGACGCTCGAAAGTATCTGCATCAATAACCGCGGTAATGTCAGATATCTGCATCACATCCAGTTTTGCTGCAATGCGCGGTGATACATTCTTACCAAATGTGGTCGCTGCAGATACTATGTGGGTGTAGCCCTCAGCAACTGAGAGAACCGCATCAGCCACGGCTTCAGCCGTTTGATGTGCCAAGGCGGCATCATCGATGTGAATGACCTTATTCACGCCAGTGGCACTGGCTGCAGCGTCAGCTACCGTTTGCGAGCCACTTCCGGCAATTACGACATCGACAGAGTCCGAAATCGCACATCCAGCCGCGATGGCACGGTATGAAGCGGCATTTAATTCAGCATTATTATGCTCAGCAATTACAAGAGTACTCATTCGATCACCTTCGCTTCATTACGTAATTTCTCCAACAACTCATCAACAGACTCGACCTTGATACCTGCAGAGCGCTCGGCAGGCTTACTCACACTTAAAATCTCATGGCGTGGTGTTACGTCGACGCCAAGATCGGCGATAGGTTTAGTATCTAGCGGCTTACGTTTTGCTTTCATGATATTTGGTAAAGACGCGAAACGCGGTTCGTTTAAGCGCAGGTCAGTAGTGATGACTGCCGGCAAACTCATTTTCAGCGTTTCCAGACCACCGTCTATTTCTCGAACTGCGGTTAAGCTGTCGCCATCGATGGTGACTTCAGAAACGAATGTCGCCTGTGGACAATCCATCATTGCTGCCAGCATTTGCCCTGTCTGATTATTATCGGTATCAATGGATTGCTTACCCATGATCACCAAGCCCGGTTGCTCTTCATCAACCAGTGCCTTGAGTACTTTAGCCACACCCAAAGATTCAACAGTAGCATCGGTTTCAACGTGGATAGCACGATCTGCCCCTAGCGCCAGCGCTGTTCGCAATGTTTCCTGACACTGTGCCGAGCCGATTGTTACAGCAACAATTTCTTCTACTGCACCCTTCTCTTTCAGACGAACCGCTTCTTCAACTGCGATCTCACAGAAAGGGTTCATCGACATTTTTACATTAGCGGTTTCGATTCCAGATTCATCATCCTTTACCCGGATTTTTACATAGGGATCGACGACTCGCTTGATAGCGACTAAAACCTTCAATTTGGCCTCCATTAGATGGTTTCATTGAGATGTATAAATCAAACAGCGAGGATATCACAATCTCTTGTCTTGTAGCAGACGAAATACGACCTTTTATTGCGATAATTTCAGCCTAATTACTCATAAATCAGAAATGTATTGGTATGTTTTTGTTGGGTCAGTTAGGTATAATGTTTACATCAGCAATTCAGAGAGATAAATCACCATGTCACGTGAATCCATGGACTTTGATGTCGTTATTGTTGGCGCCGGACCGTCTGGTCTGAGTTCCGCTATTCGATTGAAGCAACTTAACCCCGATATTCAGGTGGTCGTGGTCGAAAAAGGCTCGGAAGTGGGTGCGCATATTTTATCCGGTGCGGTTATGGAGCCCCGGGCAATGAATGAATTGTTTCCGAACTGGAAAGAGCTTGGTGCACCATTAAATACCCCTGTTTCTGACGAAAAATTCATGTTTCTCAAGGAAAAAGGACAGATCAACTGGCCCACTTCACTTCTGATCCCGCAACAAAAGAATCATGGCAACTACATTGTCAGTCTGGGTAATGTTGTGCGCTGGTTGGGCGAGCAGGCAGAACAGTTA